>CAYPKB010000048.1:951-9029 GCA_964411185.1 uncultured bacterium | reverse complement strand
TCGTCTCCATAATCGCTTCTGCCATAAAATTCCTTCCTTTCATCAAATTCATCCAAAATTTTTCTTTGATTATACTTATAATGAGAAAAATGGGATAAAGCTTGCTACAGCAGAAAAAGCGCTCATTGACATCCTCTATCTTTATCCAACTAAATCTAAACTTTTTCGCGCTCTTCCAGAATTAGATAGAGAAGAAATCGATTGGCAAAAAGTAAGTAAACTAGCGAGTAAGATCCCCTCTTTGAAAAGACGAAGCTTGGTTCTAGAAAGAATTGCAATGCTAAACCCCTCCTCTGCTTAGAACAATTTATCATCTTCCATAACGTAATTCCAACCAAGCTCAGCAGGATAGCTCCTCCTCTAACCAAATTTTTTTTATTTGAGTCCAGAAGCAAATCTACTTTTTTGCGAAAGTACTACTCCAATGCTTTATGGGTTGATTTGCTAGATCCGGAAATCTTTCGTTTTTTTCACTGCGGGACCAGAAAGATTCCGTTCTTTTGTGGAAGAATCCGGAAAAAAAGTTATAGTTATAGATGAGATACAAAAAGTTCCAGAACTATTAGATGTCATTCATGGACTTATCGAAGAGAAAAAAGAGTACCAATTCATTATGACAGGTTCTAGTTCTAGAAAAATTGAAAAAATATGGAGTCAATCCATTAGCGGAAAAATATACAAATCTAATCTAAGCTAAAAATAGTGATTTTGTAATCTCAGATTATTTTTTAAGTTGTGCGATTACTTCTAGCAAAGATTCTATAAAAAGATCTATCTCACCTACTGTATTATAGATCCCAAAGGAGATTCTAGCGGAAGATTCTAATCCCAATCTTCGTAGAGTGGGTTGAGCGCAATGATGACCTGTACGTATGGCAATTCCTTTCAAATCTAAAAAAGTACCAAGATCTAAAGGATGAACACCATCAATGGAAAAATTTATAATACCACTCAACTGCTGAGCTTTGGAATGTATATGCAATCCTGGAATGTGTGCCAATTTTTGCAGAGCATGAGAGAGGAGATGATTTTCATGGGCTTGGATATTTTCCATTCCAATCTCTTCTAGAAAATCTATCGCTTTTTTGAAAGCGATTGCCTCTGCAATAGCGGGTGTTCCCGCCTCAAATCGCAAAGGTGGTTGAAGGAAGGTAGAATCACTCAAAGTGACCTTATCAATCATATCTCCACCCCCTTGCACAGGAGGCATCTGTTGGAGTAGTTCATATTTTCCATACAAGACTCCAATCCCGGTAGGACCATAGGCTTTGTGGGCAGAAAAGGCGTAAAAATCACAATCCAATTGGGTAACATCTATAGGATGATGGGCCGCAGCTTGCGCTCCATCAACCAAAACTTTGGCTCCGTAACTATGAGCCATACTGATGATCTCTTCTAAAGGATTGATGGTACCAAGAGCATTGAAAATATGAGCTATAGATACAAGCTTTGTGTTAGAAGATAGAAGCTTTTCATACTCTTCTAAGATGATTTCTCCATTGTCATCAATAGGAACTACACGAAGTGTGATTTTTTTTCTTTTGGCCAGTAGATGCCATGGAACAATGTTAGAATGATGCTCTGCTTCCGTAATGATAATTTCATCTCCTTCAGCTAACATTTCACCAAATGATTGAGCTACCAAATTAATAGAGTCTGTAGTTCCTTTGGTAAAAATAATCTCTTCTTCACCATTGGCATGAATAAACTCTTTGATTGCCTCTCTTGCCTCATCATATTTTTCTGTAGCTTCCATAGAAAGATCATAAATTCCCCTATGGACGGTTGCATAATCATGCAAATAGAACTCCTGCATACATTCAATGACAGATCTGGGTTTTTGAGTAGTGGCTGCACTGTCCAAATAGATAAGCATCTCTCCATTGACAGGGCGAGAAAAGATAGGGAATTGTTCTACAATTTTCTGCAAATTAAGTTGTAGCAGCGTCATATTCTTCCTCCATGATAGCTTGCTCTTTTACTGATGGCAGCCAGATAGAGTCTAAAGCTTTGTGAGCAAATCCTTTTACTAAAAGCTCTTTGGCCTCTTTTTCAGAAATACCTCTACTTTTCATATAGAAAAGAAGAGTCTCATCCAGCTTAGAAAGAGTAGCTCCATGTGAGGCTTTCACATCATCTGCAAAAACCTCTAAATTGGGTTGGACCAAGGCTTTTGCTTTTTCGGAAAGAAGCAAATTTTCACAGAGTTGGTGGCTATCAGTCTGTTGCGCTACGGGATCTACCCAAATTTTGCCTGTAAATCTATATTGCCCCTTATCATCTACAATGCTTCGAAATATCTGTTTTGAAGTGGCAGAGGGGGCCTTATGTACCACTTCTGTATGGAGATGTGCTATCTCTTCTTTAGACAATTGGGAGATGCCGCGTAGCTGCGCATGAGCTCCCTCTTCTGTAAGGAAAACTTTGTAATCGATACGGCTTCCTATACCACCATTGCAGAGAATCTGCGCATCGAAAAGAGCCTCTTTTTTCAGAGTAGCTCTTATGAAGTGAAAAATAGCACTTCCTGTGCCGTTTGATCTGTCAATGAGATGCAGTTCCGCTTTTTCATCTAAGGAGATATCAAAAAAGAGGTTAGAAAAAGAGTTCTTAGGTTCTGCATAGGAGTCGAGCATCAAATGTAATTTTGCCCCTTCTCCCATATGGAGGTAGAGCGTGGTATTAGCATTTTGTGTGATGGTAGACAATATTTCCAACGGCATATCTACATGAGCATTAGGCGGAAGATAGAGAAAGAAGCCATCGGAAGGAGTTGATAGATGAGATAGAAGAAAAGGATCTTTTTCTTCCATAATCTTCTGTCTTCTTCGATCTAAATAAATAGCATAAATGGAATAGGCATCTCGCAATGAATAGATGGACAAATCTTGGTAGGTTGATTTTTCTTGCAGCCAGCTTCCATTTTCCAAGATTAGAGAATGGTTTTTGCATTCTGGGATAGGTAGAGCATGCGTGCTTCCCTTACCTTTATTGGATAATATATCTTCTAAGACTGGGAGTGGGTAATGAAGATAACTCTCTTTCTTTCTATGAGGAAATCCCAAGCTTTCAATGAGTTGCCTTGCTTTAAGATGATGCGGCGGATCAATTTCAGCAGAAGAGAGTTCTTGTAATGTTTGCGCAAATCCTTCCATATTACCTCTTGGCTGCAAGCCCCTCGTAACCCTTCTCTTCCAACTCTAGAGCAAGCTTTGCATCCCCTGTCTTCACTATAGTTCCATCTATCATCACATGGACTTTATCGGGATTCACATAATCGAGAAGCCTTTGGTAATGGGTGATCAAAAGATGAGAACGGTTATTGGAGCGCATCTTATTTACCGCATCGGCCACTACTTTGAGGGAATCAATATCCAATCCTGAATCTGTTTCATCTAAAATGGCGAGAGAATACCCTAAAACGGCCAGTTGCAACATCTCATTTTTCTTTTTCTCCCCTCCGGAAAATCCTTCATTTACATTACGGTAAAGAAAGGAGAGGTCCATTCCCATCTCTTTAGCTTTTTCCATGGTAAGCTGTTCAAATTCTTCTTTGGAGAGAACTCTCTCTTTTCGATTTTTTTGCAAGGAGGTATAGGCCTTTTAGAGACACCTGCAATTTCTATAGGATATTGAAAGCTCATCAAAAGACCCAAAGCAGCTCTTTCCTCTACTTCCAAAGCCAACAAGTCCTCTCCCCGAAAAAGAATCTTACCACCAGTAACTTCATAGGATGGGTCTCCTGCAAGCACTTTTGCCAGTGTTGATTTACCCGCTCCATTAGGCCCCATGATAGCATGGCATTCTCCCTTTGGTATGGTAAGAGAGAGATCTTTGATCACCTCTTTCCCCTCTATCTCTACATATATATGAGAAATTTCTAACATTATCCCACCGATCCTTCTAATTTTAGGGTAAGGAGTTTTTGCGCCTCTTCAGCGAACTCTAAAGGCAGCTCCTTGATTACCTCTCCGCAAAATCCATTGACAATCATTTGGATAGCATCTTCCTGTGAAAGTCCTCTGCTGCGGAGATAAAAAATTTGTTCTTCGTTCATTTTAGAGGTAGAAGCCTCGTGTTCTACCACGGCACTCTCTCCTTGGACATCGATATAAGGAAAAGTATTGGCAGAACACCTGTTGCCCACTAACATTGAGTCACATTGAGTAAAGTTTCTAGCGCCCTTTGCCTTCTCTGAAATTTTGACTAATCCTCTGTAACTATTATGCGATTGATCTGCTGAAATTCCTTTGGAGATGATGGTAGAAGAGCTGTTCTTTCCGATATGTATCATTTTCGTTCCTGTATCTGCCTGCATCTTTCCATTGGTTAGCGCAACAGAATAAAATTCACCGGTAGAATGATCTCCTTTCAAGATACAGCTTGGATATTTCCAGGTAATGGCAGCTCCTGCCTCTACTTGAGTCCAGCAAATTTTCGAGCGTTCTCCTTCACAAAGGCCTCTCTTCGTGACAAAGTTATAAATCCCACCTTTGCCCTCTTGATCTCCTGCATACCAGTTCTGCACGGTGGAATATTTGATTTCTGCCCCTTTTTTCGCTACAAGCTCTACTACAGCCGCATGGAGTTGATTGGTATCGAAAGCAGGGGCTGTACATCCTTCCAAATAACTGACATAAGAGCCTTCTTCAGCAATGATAAGCGTTCTTTCAAACTGACCGGTATCTTTTTCATTGATTCGGAAATAGGTAGATAGTTCCATAGGACATCTTACCCCTTTAGGTACATAGACAAACGAGCCGTCAGTAAAGACAGCAGAATTTAAGGCCGCATAGAAATTATCTTGTATGGGAACCACACTTCCCAGATATTCTTCCACAAGCTCAGGATATTTCTGCACCGCTTCGCTTATAGAACAGAGGATAACGCCCGCTTTTTGCAGCTTCTCTTGAAAGATGGTTCCAAGTGAGACACTATCAAATACAAGATCTACTGCCACATTGGAAAGTCTTTTCTGCTCTTCTAGTGGTATCCCTAATTTCTCATAAGTCTTCAGAATTTCTGGATCTACCTCTTCAATACTGTTCAGAGTGGGTTTACTTTTCGGCTCTGAGTAGTAAGAAATATTTTGAAAATCTATAGGAGGGTAATGAACATTAGACCAAGTAGGTTCCTTCATTTTTTCCCATTTTTTAAAAGCCTTTAACCTAAAATCCAATAGAAAAGAGGGTTCATTCTTTTTTTGAGAAATTGCCCTTACAATCTCCTCATTGAGCCCTTTGGGAAAGGTCTCTGAGTCTATGGGCGTGACAAAACCATATTTGTACTCTTTTCTAGAAAAGTCTTGGGCAGTCATCAATCGAACTCCTAAAAAGCTGGGCATTCTATCAGCTTACCCCTCTGATTGTCAATTGAGCTCCCTATTATGAATTATCAATTCAAGAAAAACTTGCTAAGCTTGAATTATCAATTCATGAATTTTTGTTCATTCATGAACAAAATCGCGACGCAATCCCCTGACTTTAGTCATGGGGAGGTTCAAGAAGAACTCCTTGAGGTAGATTCCTTTACTATCCATATAGCACCTCTTTGGAAGTGGTTGCTCGATTGGGTTTAGATATTCTTCTTGGACCATTAATCTCGCTTTGCTATAGGGAAAATATGCATAGACCAGATATTCCTTACGAAGATCATAGACAGACGAAAGATATCATCCGTCTATTACTGCAGCAGCTTCATTTAGCTTTAGGAAATGGGAAAGAGATCTCCTCTGTTCACTCCATTTTGAAAGAGATCAAAATGGAAAGTGCTAAATTGGATGATCTAGCTTTGGTCAAAGCAATCGGTAATATGGAATATCTTATCAATCACAATTGGCCTCTTTCTGAGCAGACATCTATGGAAATCTTACAACAATTGAAAAGCTATTTTCTTTTCATTGATGAAAAGACCATTTTTTGATCTCTCTGCTTTAGAAAATGACGCACCGTTTTTCTCAGTCCATCTTCCAGAGAAAGGGAAGGTAAAAAAGAGGTCTCATCTAACAGCTTCTGAGAAGAGAGAGCATAGCGAAAATCGTGACCTGCCCTATCTTGGACATGGGTAAGCAAAGAGGAGTACTCTTCGAGCCTTTTCCCTGTTTCTTCTGCCAAAATGGACAGAAGAAAATTGAGTAGCTCCAAATTATTTTTCTCTACACCACCAATATTGTAACCTTGGTTTTTTCTCCCCTCTCTTAGAATCTTCCAAATAGCTTTGGCATGCTCTTCCACAAAGATCCAACTCCGTATATTTTTTCCTGACCCGTAGACGGGAATGGGTCTTTTTTCCAATGCTCTTGTCAAAGATAGAGGAATCAATTTCTCCGGATATTGAAAGGGTCCAAAATTATTGCAGGAGAAAGAACTGGTTGTGGAGAGCTTATAAGTTTGCGCATAGGAGCGAACGAGATGATCTGCACTGGCTTTGGAAGCTGCATAAGGAGAGTTGGGACGAAAAGGAGAATATTCATAAAAAAGGCCACTATCTCCTAAAGAACCGTAGACTTCATCGGTAGAGATATGGTGAAAATGGAGATGAGGGTATTGTTTTACCATCTCCAAGAGGGTAAAGGTACCTCTAACATTGGTATCCAAGAAAAGAGCAGGATCATCAATGCTTCTATCTACATGGGTCTCGGCGGCAAAATGGACGATGGCATCTATTTCATGATGATGGAAAATGTGCTCTAGCAGAGCCTTCTCTCTAATATCTCCTTCATAGAAATGGTAGCGTCTGGAGTTTTCTATGGAGCGAAGGCTTTGTGGGTTGGCCGCATAAGTCAAAAGGTCTAAGTTTACTATTTGACCTGAAAACCCGCCATCTCCTGATATAAGGTAGCGGATAAAAGCAGATCCCATAAACCCGCAACCACCGGTAACTAATAGATTGCTATTTTCTTTGAGCAGACTCATTCAGATAGACTCTCTGTAAATACTCTTCTATTTTTTCCTGCCAAGGAGCAATAGGAGATTCTAACCACTTTTCGGCTTTGGAACAATCTAGAGCACAATAGGGGGGCCTTTTAGCTACAGAAGGAAACTCTTTGCAAGGAATGATCTCTTTGCAAAGAAGATCCATTCCCTCTTTTTGCAAAAAAGTATAAAGATATTTTATCCAATCGAGCCTGGAGACACCCTCTCCATTTGCAAAATGGACAATCCCTTCCTTGTCAAGCCACTGCACCAAGGTATGGACAAGATCACGGGCGCAAGTTGGAGTGCGTACCTCTTGTTCGGAAACAAAGAGTTTTTCTTTCGTTTGTAAAAGGCGAATCATACGGCTGGCAGGATTTTCTGCAAAAGTGCCGAATATTCTTGCAGTACGCACAATCAAAAAAGAAGAGTTTTCCTTCTCTATCAACTGCTCACCTAGCAGTTTACTCTTACCATAAAAATTGATAGGGTCCGGTATATCTTCTTCCTTGTAAGGGGAACTTTTAGAGCCGGAGAAGAGATAATCAGTAGAGAGATGAATCAATTTAGCCCCCGTCCGAGCTGCAGCTTTGGCTAAATGTTGAGGAGCATAACTATTGAGAGCAAGGGCCTCTTCTTGCTTTTCTTCCGCTTCATCTACCTTAGAAAGAGCTGCACAATTGATAATGTGAGTAGGATGAGATCTATCTAAAAACCTCTCTATTTGGTTTGGATCTGTGACATCCACCTCTTTTCTAGAAGTGACCAGAAAAGGGATGTTATCCTCTGTGAGATAGTGGGTAAGAGTTTTTGCGACTAGCCCATTTTTCCCAACAACCCAGAGTTTCATAGATGGAGTACCTCTTCGAAAAGAGGTGCTTTTCTATCTCTTTCAGATATGATAGAGGGTTCTTCAGGCCACTCGATTCCAATCAAAGGATCATCCCAACGAAAGCCGATCTCTTTTTCAGGAAGAAAATAATTAGAAACTTTGTAATGAAGAAAAAGCTCATCCGAAAGAGTTAAAAAACCATGAGCATACCCTTTTGGGATAAAGAGTTGCCTATTTCTTTCTAAATAGACTCCCAAATATTTTCCAAAGGTGGGAGAGGAGGGTCTCATATCAACCACTACATCATATATTTTACCAACAATGGGCCAAAT
>CAYPKB010000048.1:0-941 GCA_964411185.1 uncultured bacterium | reverse complement strand
TATCTTGTCCGGGGGCAGATTGATAATGCATCCCCCTTAGCACTCCCTTTTTGGAATAGCTGCAATTGTCTTGTACAAAATCGACATCTATCCCTTTCTCTTGGAGTTTTTTTCTTTGATATCCTTCTGTAAAAAACCCTCGTTCATCTTCTAAAAGGTCTAAATGAATGAGCTTGATACCAGAAAGAGAGAGTTCTTCTACTTTCATCCTTCTATTCCTATAAGGGTTACATGCCTGCCTGTTTTTTTACTCCTTCTGTGAGAAAAGTAGTTATCTTTATCACAGAAAGTACAAATTTCAGGACATTCTATATTTTTTTCTTGGACGCCGCATTCTGTAAGTTGTTTTCTCGATATAGCCCAAAAATCAAAATGGTTAGGGGTCACCTGGAAAGACCAGAGCTTTTCAGGAAAATCTTTTTTATACTCCTTATATTCTGCATGGTCAGGACCTAAACTAGGAGATATGGAGACTAAAAGATCTTTAGGGTCTGTCTTATGGGTCTCTACCATCATCTCTATCAAAGGACGGATGATATTGCCCACGCTTCCCCTCCATCCAGAATGAGCGGCTCCTATCACTTCTTTTATAGGGTCATAGAAAAGAAGAGCCTGGCAATCTGCGTGGGTGATAGCTAAAGCTACATTGGACATTTTGGTAAAAAGGGCGTCGGCCACAGGTAAGCTATCAATATTTTGCGGTGTTACCTCAGTAACATCTAGAGTATGGCTTTGTTTTGCATATACAATGGTAGGTAAAGATAAAGCCTCTCTTACCCGTTCCCGGTTTACCTTTACATGATCTGGATTATCTCCTACATCTTTACCTACATTCAAAGATGCAAATGGTGATGGACTAACCCCTCCATGTCGTAAAAAGGTTGCCTGTTTGATATGAGAAAAAGGAGCGAAGATATCATACTCCAACCATTCAACTTTAT
>CAYPKB010000047.1:0-9033 GCA_964411185.1 uncultured bacterium | reverse complement strand
CTAATGGACAAGGTTCAGTATTTTTTCCTAAGCCTTTTCCGGGAGCTTTGAATAGCTTCTCTTTTCGTTTTTCTCTTCTGCCTGGATACTCATTACCTGGGAGGGCTCTTTCTCGTTTCTTTTCTTTCAGAGGCTTTACAACAACAAGGTCAATCTGCTGCTGAGCTTCGACAGGCTGATCCTCAAATTCTTGCTCGGTGAGTTGCTCCTCAAAGCTCTCGCCTCTTTCAGTTTCTTCAGGACGAACTGCCTCTCCTGCCATTTCAGACGCATGCGCCTTATCTTCTAATTCCATCATAACTCTCTCAGCGAGGTCTCTCAGTTTATCAATTGGCTGGCCTTCGATGACTTTTCTGAATGCTGTAGTGACAATACCCGCTGCATCCAAATCATCGGCTGCGGAGAGTAAAGTGACCTTGGCATCCTTCTCTTCCTGATCCAAGGCTGTGTTCAGTTTCTTCATTGCCTCCATAACGGATGAAACATCAAATGCTTTCTTTTTCATAGAACTTTTCTTCTTCTCATCCTTATGATGAGGTTCGATTTTTTCGAGTTTATCATAATATTTTGGGTCTTCCATTAAATGATCCATTGCTATTTCTATAGCCATATCTTCATCATCTGTATGCTCTAATTCAACTTCAACGCCTTTTGCTAGTTGTTCGGCACTAAAATCTTCAAGCTCTTTATCGTCAGCTAGTCCTCCAGGTATTTGATCCTTATACTCGGCTGCTTTTTCTTCTCGAATTACATATTGATTCATTTCGGGGTCCTTTTTAATTCTAAAAATTTTATTGGGATATGCAGAAGACAAAACATCCAAAGCCCATTTTGCTTCAGTTGTATTATCAAAATATTGATTCAATAAGCTAATATCTGCTGTAATATCCAATTTCTTCTTTTCTTCTTCTAGCATCTCTCTAAACCCCTCGGGGGCTTTTTTCTTTTTTTTAATAAGGGGGGGTTTTTGATATGGGTCCTTTTTAATCCTTTCTATGGGAGTTATGGGATTTATTGGACTAATACCTAATCTCTCTAATCGTTCCGTAATATCCGCTGTTTTATAAAGAGAAAGCAGATACCTAAAATCAGAAAAAGAAGCGCCTTGGGTTTCAACTTTTGCCTCAAGCATGTCCTCATACAGATGATCAATTGTTGGCAAATAGCTACCTAATGCTGCGCGTCCTTCTTCTATAATCTTATCTCTCATAAATTTCAGATACCTAATTATCGATTCGCTCTCTTTTCCAGGAATGTTTGAATAGTGTTGAGCTATCTCATTCATTTTTTGGGCAGGGCTTATCCCCTCCCCTGGAAATTGGTTTTTTAATTGATTATATAGTTCATTAATCTTAGCACCATAGGCATCTTTAATTTCTAATCTTTTTAATGCATCTTTATCTCTAGCCTCCATAAACTTTCTACCGATTATTTCCATCTCTTCTGCTTTATCGAATTGGCCTGAATTCGTAAAATATTGCTTTAGTAGGTTTATTTTTGAAATGGTATCTTTTTCAATATCTGTTCGCTCAAGAAGCTCTTTAGCCTTTTCCTCTTTAATCTTTTGCTGCTCTTTAATGGCTTCCTCAGATAGCTGAGATCTCTCTTCTACCCTTTCTGATTTCTCTTTGAATGCCTGGTTTACAAATTCAATTTCTTCTTTAGAAAGGTCCACATCTTTTACATTGAATTTTTTTATGGTTCCTCTAGGGTCACGCTCTACTATCCTATTTTCAATCTCTTCTAAGCGCTTGACTATTTCTGGACCTTCTTTGATATCACCAATAAGAATTCCGCTGATCTTTTCATATATATCTTTAAAAAGTTTGGTCTTCTTACTCATTTCCTCCACTATACCGTGAAACGTATCTATGAGTTCCTTGTCTTCTGGACTAGGCTCTTTTTTTTCTGCTAGGGATTCAAATACTTTTTTAAGGTCTCTAATTTCGGTATTTGATATATCAATTAGTTGCGCATCCGCAGCATTTAAAACTTCGCTAATCTTTTGTCTGTAGATATTAAACAAAGATTCGGTTTTTGAGCCTGTCTGTTCCCAGGGAAGTACTGGTCTCTCCACTTTATATTCAGGCATTGTTAAATCTTGAAGAAAGCTTATATCTTTCCGAAGTAGTCCGCCGAATTCAACGAGTTCTCTTCTAATTCTTCTCAATTCTCTTCTCTGTGCTTCTGAAAGCGGATGCTTCTCTGGAGAAAGAAATAGCCTGTCTTTAATTAATAAAGCAAGCTCAGGAGAAAGATCGTTTATATTAATACGCCCTTTTGGGAGTTCAGGCAAAATCTTTTTGGGCATGCATTACTCCAAACAATATCCTACTAATAAAAAATAAAAATTTTGAGGAGTATTTAAACAAAGAGCGCACGTATTTTACTACGTGCGCTTTACGGACAAATTGGAGGGGATAAAAAGATTATACTTTATTGTTACTAGCTTTAGCCATAACTACGCTACGAATAGCGGGATCACGGATAACACTAATCATATATTCAACTTCATCAGCCGTAGGAGTTTGGTTTTTTAACCATTCCATAAACTCAATGGAAGTGATACCTTTAACTCTTTCAGCCGCATTATCAGAAGAACCTAATCTAAGCTTCTCTACCATGCTCTTGCACTTAACAGAAATATTAATTTTATCTTGAGCAACTCGAGTAATTTCTTTAGGAGCCTCAACCTCCATCTTATCTCGAGAAGCACGAATTTGTGCATTGATTGCAGACTGCGTTGCAATATCCTGTCTATATTCATCTTCGGTTAATCTCTTAATCCACTGAACATTAGGAGATAAGCATTTCCTAATTTCGGGGGACTTTCGAACCATTTCTTCGTCTGCAAACTCTAATAAATCTACACACTGTCCAATCTGAATTCCTGGAATAAGGAGGCTTGTAAAAGCCAAAACTCCACCAGAAATGTTTTTAACAAACCAAGTAGGGTTTCCTAAATCATCTTCAAAAGTGCTTTTCTTCTGTATTGGAGCAGGCGCAGTAGCTACAGGAGCTGCAACAGGCTGCTGTGCGTAAATCTCTCTAGGATCCTGCGGGGTATTTACCGGGGCAACTGTCTGAGGTGCCTGAGGAGGCTGAGGTGCCTGAGGAGGCTGAGGTGCCTGAGGAGCAGCATCAGTATTAGCTTCTTCTGGTGGGAATTGTTCTGTTGGCAAATCCATTCTATCCATAAAAATCTCTCCTTATTGTGTGTCTTGCCTAATTTGGCTTCGAACACCATAATTTATTTTGTTTATGATTAGTGTCTCAATCAAATTAGAAACACTTCTTCGTTCTTTATCAGCTAATGGCTTTAGTCGATCCATCAATTGCGGGTCCAACGAAAAGCTGTATATTTTCTTTTTCTTTTTCATTTAATAGCCCTTACTAATAAATAGTAAATATTATATAAAAAATATTAACTCAAAAAGCAAAAAAATTCCCGAGTGTCGATTCGACACTCGGGAAGGTTACGTCAATGCATTACTGCATGAAGCTAGGGACGGAGACTGTGGATTTTGTTCCAACAGCGACGGAACGTGAGTTCACGATCAGCTGTGAAATTCTTTCCAAGAACAACCATCCATAAGAAGGATCCTGAACAGTGAACTGGTCACCAGGAAAAGCTGTAAGCTCAATCCTAATTCCCATTGCGCCTAAGAATCTAGGCCCTGCCACTGCGAAGACCATACCAGCAGGAACAACAATTTCGGAATCTCCCTGTCCGGCAGACACGAAAATATTGTATCCGAAGATCTGTCCATAAATTCCGGTCATGAGCACCTCACGGGATGTGAGAGGATCATAATTTGTGGAATTAATGTTAGTCCTGAAGTCACCGAGCTCTGCCCTATTAAGGATAATCTTATCAACTACCAACCTGTGTCTTTCGACCTGCTGGACAATTGATTCGATTGGGCCCTTATCGACGGTAGATGTAATGTTGACCAAGTCATTCTCGATTTGAGCTGATTGATACAGAAGTCGGAGTCCATTTCTGTCTTCCTGCTTCATGATTTCAAATGCAGCCTTGTCGTGAGCACGATCAACAACGTCATACTGACGAGTTGCAACTTCAGCAACAGATACCAGCGGATTAGCTGAGATATTGAATTCAGGTGGGAAGAGCCTATTGCCCTTAATCCTAGATTCAATAGTCTTTCCATCATCAGAAATAATGAGAGCGGTCACGTTAATGTCCTTCTCATAGCTGATGATTTCACCCTGTGCAACAGCGTGAGTCAGAAATACCTGTCTAATAAATCCTTCATAGTCTAATCTATCCAAAATTAGCGGAACCATCTGCTGTCCGAATTTCAGCCTTCTTTCAGGGAAATTTCCACCAAAGACGTGCTGCATGACCTGAGATTCCTTTTCAGGAGTCAAGCCACTTGCAGTCTTTCTGGATCTTCCAGGATTCTGCTCTCTCAAACGAGCGAACTTCTCCTGTTGACGAATAGCGTCAACTCTGTCATAAGCATTCATTTCTCCAGAAGCGTTGAACATCCTTTCATTGGATTCGACCTCACGGCCACCCTTTGTCTGGCCCCAGCGCTTTGGTTCCATAAGTTCCTCAGAGTACTCAACAGAAGCTCTCTTGAGTGGTCTCTTGTTAATTGCTACGTTTTCATTCCAAGCCATTGTATAACTTCACCTCCTCACTTAGTAGTTTCCGTACATCTTAAATCGAAGTGTAGCATCAGAAGCACTAGGTGCTCTGGTTACAGCTCCGATAGCTGTACCGGTTAATCCGGATGCTGTAGAAAGCAATCCGTTTGCATCACATCTCAATGTATCACCGAGAGAAACCAAGTTGCCTGTGTCATAAACGAGAATCTCGAATTCTCCAGGGCCTTCCCAAACGGTTGCCTTATTAGATCCGAGAGTCTCATCAATGCCAGCCAACTCAGTGCTTTCATAACGATAGGAAACATAGACGGTAGCTGCTGCACCGCTGTTCCAAATATTACCGGTTGACGTCCTTGTTACAAGACCATTTGCTGCAGTAACGGTATAATCGCTTGTTAGGGTATACTCAGTAGCACTTCCACCAGTAGCGTCCTTAACAACTACGTTCTGAACAGTGGCATGATTCAAGGTTCCGGTTGTAGAACCTGCTGCATAAGAAACAGCTTCGTCAACAACTGGGTTCAAGAAACTTGTGGTCTTGTGAACTCCGAAAACACCACAAGGTGTTGCGGATGCATCACAAACTGCCAGCACAACGTTTCCGTTGGAGTCGGTAGTACGGGTAGCGACCATACCTGCAATAAAAGATGCAGATGAGCTAACCTTAACATCCCCCTTGTTATCCGATCCATAAAGCCTCTTGACTGTAATAGTTCCTCTTCCGATTGATGGTAATTGTAGAGCCATTTATAGGTTCACCTCCTTCTTATTTTCCGCTTCTAAGGCGGTTTCGGTATTCAACTCTTTTAGCGTCAATAAAACCTCTATACATATCGTCATCTGAATTGTCTGAGCCAGTTCTTCCAGGTGCTAAAGGAATTTGCTGCTTCAAAGTAGCAACTCTTGTCTTTAGATCTTTTCTTCCAACTGCTCCAGCCTTCTGAGCCAGTTCCTGATTTTCAGGAGCGGTTTCCTGTTCTGGCTGTTCTTGTGTAGGCTCCTGAACTTTCTGCTCTGGAGCCTGTTCTTCACCCTCAACTTCTACAGGATAATCAAAAGCAAGCTTGTGAGTCCTGACACTCTTTGCGAGTTTCAAGAAAGACTTGTCATCGAAATGTACGATGGTGTCCAATGCCTGCTTAACTACTTCCTTAAGTGTACTTTCAGCAGAAACGAAGTAAGCCTTTTCAATAGCTTCCTTCACAAGAGACTCATCAACACCTGCATCAGTAAAGTTCTTGTAAAGAGCTTCCTTCAGAGGATTGTCGATTAAACCCTTAAACTGCTGTTCACCAGCTAAATCAATAGCTTGGCGTACCTTAAGATTATTATCAGTAATAGCCTGTTCAATCGCCTTTTTAGCGAGAGCAGAAGGCTCAGTCCTCTTGTCAGGGTTCTTAGCCTTTCCTTGGAATTCCTTGAGTTCTCCACCATACTGCTGGAGCTTATTGCGTCCCTCAGGGTAGTCAACCAATTCCTTCTTATCATAAATCTTTGGGTACTTTTTCTTTGCATCCTGTACGTTCTGATTCTTAATACCCCAATCAGATGTAGGGTACTTTTCAGGGTAAAGAGCTTCTTTCTTTTTTGATTCTTTCTTCATTGCTCTCCTCTTCCTGATATCCTTTAATTTTGCTTTAAGCATCTCCATAAATCCTTCATCTTTATCAGCTTTTTTATCTTCTTTCTTTTCTTCTTCTTTCTTCTCTTCCTTCTTCTCTTCCTTCTTCTCTTCCTTGTCTTCCTTCTTCTCTTCCTTGTCTTCCTTCTTTTCTTCTGCAGTCTTACCCTCGAGAATAGATCTTGCGGTATTCAACTCGAGCTCAGCTACATCAGAAACGCTGTCAGCTTCGACTTCTGCTTTTTCAGCGTCAGACTGGATTGCTTTGAGTTCCTGAATTTCAGCTCTTGTAATCTTTCTCTTGTTAAGAGCTTCAATCTTTCCGGACTCTTCCAGCATGGTGTCAACAGAATTGTCGAGAGAAGAAACTTCTTTATCTAATTTATCAATTGCCTTTGAAAGGTCTCTTTCTAATGTCTCATTCTGACTTTCGGCATAAAGAGTACGGATTCCCGCAACCTTAAGCGCAGCGTCCTTGACAACATCAGCTTTGATCTCGACGTCCTTAATTGTCTCGTCAATAACTGCTTTCAAATCAGGATCTGTTTCAGTTGGTTCTTCAACTTTCTGTTCGACCTGAGATGTTTCAGATGTTTCAGAAACCTGCTCTTGAGCAATTTTGACTTTGTTATCTTCTACTACTAGTTTAACTTCCTTTGCCATGTATCCTTTCACCTCCTCAATAGGATTGAAAATTAATTTGCCAGATGGCTAAACTATCACAATAAATAATAATTTTTATAAATAAAAAATTAACTTGAAAAGCTAAAATTATTTTACCTCCGGTGGCAGAGCGGTAGGAGTAGCAGGCATTTGCGGCGCTGCTAAAGGTTGTTGCGGAATCAACTGTTGTTCAGGTTGGGGTTGTTCAACTTCCCCATCTCCCAGCTCTTCTGCTTTTACCGAATCGATGAAACCCTCGACTCCACCATCTTTTTCAGGAAAAAGTTCTCGAAGCCTTTTAGCGGTCCAACCATCACTCTGAAGTTCATCAAAGATTTTATCAGTATCCTCAATACCTTCTTCATAAATATCAACTACAGATTTTTTAAGTTCATCTTTTGCTTCAACATCAATTTCTTTTTCTTGGGATGGGAGACCAAATGCTGGACCCCCAGATGGTGGCATACCGAGACCCAATCCAAGATCCATTCCTGGACCAGGAAGCATCATACCCATATCTCCAGGTGCTGCACCAGGAAGACCTAGTGCAGGTGGAGTTGGGGTAGCTGCCATCTGTGCTGTTATTAATTTCGCACCGCAGTGGGTACAAAACTTGTGCTTCACTATTCTACTCTCAATAATCTGTCTTCATCTATTTTAAGATGATTTAGGTCTTCTACAGTCAACGGTCTAACTTTAGAATCTTCTAAAGAAGCTGTTACTCTTTCAGCTACGTCTGGATTGATGTCTTCTGAGAGCTGCTTTTTGACTTCAAGTCTATCAACCATGCCGGTCTGCCTAACTTTATTGTCAAGCATTTTTCTCATGTGATTGAGGTGCTGCAGAGCTTTAGCGGGATCTTTCATATCAGCTATATTCTGATTATAATATCCCTTCAAAAGATTAATAGTCTCATCGGTCATTGTTTCGATAGGAGCAGCTTTCTTATGAGAACCACAATGCTCGCAAAGATCCTTAGAAAGAATCTCTACGATCTGATCAATTGTTCCCAGATTTAAAGAAACACCCTTTTCATTTAAATCAGATGCCCATTTCTGAACAACCTGAATAGCTTTTTTCTGAATTGGATCTTCAGAAGCCTCTTTAACCATTTTATCGCTTCCACAATATTCACAAAATCTTTTAATGTTGCCTTCGCATGTTCTAAAATTATGAAAACGAGTATTGTCTGTTCTTTTTGTTACGATGTGCGCTTTATCAATCTGCGGATCAAGGTCTTCCGAATAAGCATTCTTTCCATCAAAAAATTTAACAGTGAATTCATCTCCACGCTTGCTAACTATTTCTGCTTTCATCAATCCTCTAGGAGCTCTAACAAAAATGACATCCCCCTTATCATAATCACAAGGAAGAACTCCATCTTTAATATCCACCTTGGGTAGGGGTTTCGATTCTTCTGCAACCTTATAAAGTAATTGGGCTTTAGGATCTGCAGGAACAGAAACAGAGGAAATTTCAATGAACTGAACGCCATGGAGTTCTTCTGCAACTATTTGATTATTGTATCTTTGACCGCGATACTTTTTTAAATGAGAACAGAGATCACCATCCTCAGAAATTTTCTTACCACAAATTGTACACGTACTATATTTAATGGAGCAACCCATTGAAAAATTTCTTAATCTTCCAGTAGCTACTCCTCGAGCAATATCAGGAGCTTTTTTACTATCAATAGCGATAACTAGTTGAACATGAACATCGTCTGGATCGTCCTTAACGAGCTCAGCGTCGATGATATAACCTACGCTATTTTCAACCCTGTCACTCTCGTGATTTTTATACACACCCTTATTTACAAAACTTCTGTAAACAGGTTCGCCAGTGTAGTCATCAACTCGCTCTAATTCAGCGAGTCGAAATAAATCACCGTTATTGTTTGGGACTTCTGCGGTTAACGCTCTAACTGCAACATAAACATAGTCATTTTCAATAGCAGAGAGACGATACATTTTCTCAGCTTCACCAGAAGACTGAGCAATGTGATTCAGTTGCTCATCGCTATACTGAACCCCTCTCTTTTTATATATGTCTACAATAGAGTCAGAGTATGCTAATAGCTCGTTAGCCATTCCGTACTTTAAACGCATGGTACC
>CAYPKB010000046.1:0-9066 GCA_964411185.1 uncultured bacterium | reverse complement strand
AATATCCCGAGCTATTTAAAAAGCAACTCAGAGCCTTAGTCAGGGCCAGTCGGTTTGGAGATCTGCATATATTACTTCCTATGATCTCCGATACTGCGGAGATAGATCGTGCCGTAGCCCTTCTGGAAGAGGTACAGCAAGAACTTGGTAAGGTAGATAATCTTTTTCAGAAAAAGATACCACTTGGCTGCATGATAGAGGTCCCCTCCATGGCCTTGCTCTCAGAGGCTGCTGCTAGAAAGGTAGATTTTCTCTCTATTGGAACCAATGATCTCACACAATATCTTTTGGCAGTAGATAGAACCAATCCTTATGTTCATGAATATTATTCTAGAGCACATCCTTCTCTTTTACGCCTCATCAGTCAAATCACAAAATCAGCAAAACTCTATGATAAGCTACTGATCATTTGCGGAGAAATCGCAAGTGATCCCATTTTTTTACCCTTTTTGATAGGGGCTGGTATCCGTAACCTTTCTATGGCGGTTCGTTATGTGCCCAAGGTAAAAGAGGCCCTTTCTAAGCTGGATATGGACATTTGCTATCATCTTTTTGTAGAGGCGTTATCTATTGAAAGTGGAAATGAGCTTTTTGCGTATTTAGAGAGGAGAGCTCAAGAACTCACTCTGATTGAGGAGGAGTTGTAAGAGTTCCTTCTAACTCTACGCTTGCAAATCTAAGCATTGTTTCTAAATGAGCCCTTTCTAAAGAAAGAGAGGGAGAATCTTCTTTTTTTGCTGCCTCTTCTTTTATTTCAGGACTTTTTTGGGTGGCAAAGGGAATAGAAACCAGCTCTTTTTTTTCAGATGAGACGGTTGGTTTCTCTTTTTCGACAGGAGGGCTCTCCTCTATCCTTGTATTTTCCAGTTTCTGTAAGAGGGAAGAGGGAGTGATCCTATCTTTGCACCGGATGATTTTAGTAAGAAGAACTTCTAGATGGGCTCTTGAGAGATGCTTTAATCTTTGCCTAACCCCAAAAAGAAGGTCCATTAGATAGAGAAGCTCTTCTGTTGTATAGAGAGAAGAGTGAGCCGAGGATTGCAACTGCCTTTGTAAATGTGTACGGAAATGGGAGATAAGTTCATCCAGTAGTTCGGAAAACTCTTTTCCTCGCTTAAATATCTCTTCACTAAAAGAAAAAGCAAAAGAGATATCTCCATTGACTACTGCTTCATCCAACGCGGAGAGAAGAGATTGTGGCAATTGACCTAATAATTCTGTTGCCACTTCCTGGGTAATAAGATCATCATAGCAAAGGACTCTATCTAAAAGAGATTGAGCATCACGAAGACTTCCTTCTGCTAGTTCTACGATCATAGAGATGGCTGCTTTTTCTATCTTTTTGTTCATATCATGGGCGATCTCTGTGATTTTCTCTTCTATGGCAAGAGGAGAGATCCGCTTTAGATCAAAACGCTGACATCTACTGATGATAGTGGCAGGAACTTTTTGCGGTTCTGTAGTGGCAAAGAAGAACTTTACCGATTTTGGAGGCTCCTCCAAGGTTTTTAACAGAGCATTGAAAGCCTCTTTGGTAAGCATATGCACTTCATCGATGATATAGATTTTATATTTCCCGGAAGAGGGAGTATATACGGAGGTCTCCGTAATATTTCTCGCATCATCAATTCCTCGGTTGGAGGCTCCATCGATTTCTATCACATCTAATGATCGAGAGGCGATAATATCAAGGCAGGAACTGCATTGGTTACATGGTTCTACTCCTTGAGGAGATGTGCAATTGAGTGCTTTGGCAAAAATACGTGCAATAGAGGTTTTTCCGGTACCTCTGGTACCGCAGAAAAGATAGGCATGGCCCAGATTTCCTGAAGAAAGGGCATTGGTTAGGGTTTGGACGATTGCCTTTTGTCCTACCACATCAGAAAAGGTTTGCGGCCGGTATCTTCTGGCGATGGGTTGATAGGCTTGCGTCATACGACTAGCATAAAACATTTTCTTCTTCCGGAGAAGCTTTATTCGAAAAAATACTCTGTGCTAGAGTGAGAGAAAGAGGGCAGATGGGTAGAGAACCAAAAAAAAGAGAAATATTTTCTCTTTTTACGAAATTACAAGAAAATCAACTAGGGTGGCGACTCTTTGTAGCCCTTTTATGCGTGATCGCTCTTGCTATCTTTTTCCATATGAGAGAGGTAAGAATCGAGCTAGTCGAGCTAGATTCTACCGCTTCCAAATTCATTGTCAGCCAGGTAGATTTTGAATTTCCTGATGAAGAATCTACTATTATCATGAAGCAAGATGCCCTTCGTGATATAGGAAATATCTATAAGATAGATGAGCGGCAAATCCGTCAGGCAAGATTTCAATTTGAAAATTTCCTTATTCAACAGAGGAATAAAGAGGTGCCCGATCTTACTTTCGAAGAGCTCTATAAAGCAGGAGATGCCTTTGAAGATGTAATGATCAAAACAAGGTTTGTCAATGCAAAAACCTTTCGGAAGCTCCGAGAGGAAAATATTCCCATACCCTATTACCAAATCGAGACATTCGATTCTTTAGGACCTTTGCAGTTTGATGAAGAGATCTGGGACCGAATGGAAGAGCTCACCAAACGGTTGGATGACTTCAATCCTGATGCTCTCTCCTTTGTAGTCTCTTTTTTCGAAAAGAGGGAGTGGAATATAGAAGAAGATATCCAGGCTAAAAGTGCTCTGAGAGATTTTATCTCTGAAACCATTCCTCAAAAATATACCAAGATCAAAGCAGGAACAAAAATCATAGACCAGGGAGAAAGAGTTACAGCCAGGCATCTTGCTATGCTTAGCAGCATGAAAGAGGCGATGAACCGAAGTCGAAATCTTTGGAGTCCTCTTCCTATCTTATCTTCGCTTTTATTTGCACTGACCTTTGTCATCCTTTCCGGTTTTTATTTTGCTATGAACCAACCGGAGATAGTGCACTCTTTGCAAAAACTATCTTTGCTTGTCTGTATCGTTATTCTGACCTTGATTTTTGCAAAAATCACCGAGGTCTTCATTCTAAGGCAGTCAGGTATCATGGAATCGATCAATTTTCCTTTGATTACTCCTTTTACCACTTTATTAGTCTGCATTCTTCTCCATAGTAGGGCAGCTCTATATATATCTACTTTTTTAGCTATACTGCTCGCTATTACCCTTGCGGTGGATCATAGTAAATTTCTGATTGTTAATCTGGTCACCTCCTTGGTTGTTATCATCTGCACCAAATCTCTGCGCAAGAGAAAAGAGGTCTTTTACGTTTCTGCAAAATCTTATGTGAGCATAGTACCTGTGATATTTGCCTTTCACTTTGCTGAAAGTAGCCTGTGGAGTAAAGCGCTAGGCGCTGATTTGATCAGTGCTGCTTTTTTTACAGGGCTTAGTGCTGTCCTGGTGGTAGGTCTTCTTCCTATTCTTGAAACTTCTTTTAGAGTCATGACAGATATGACTCTGATGGAGTATATGAACCCAAGTAATGAGCTGTTGCGAAGAATGATGTTGGAGATTCCAGGAACCTATCAACACTCATTAGTATTGGGGAATATGACAGAGGCTATGGCAACATCTATCGGAGCCAATGGTCTTTTCTGCAGGGCAGCTACCCTCTATCACGATGTCGGCAAATTAAATAACCCCCAGTTCTTCACAGAAAACCAACAAAGGGGAGTAAATATCCATCAATTGCTTACCCCTGTAGAATCAGCCCAAGTGATCATCTCTCACGTAAAAGATGGAGAGATGTTAGCTAAAAAATATAGATTGCCCCATTCCTTTATCGATATGATCCTACAACACCACGGGACAACTCTAGTCTACTACTTTTATCATAAAGAGGTAGAACTCAAAGGAGGAGACTCCTCTTTAGTCGATGAGAGCAAATTTCGGTATCCAGGGCCCAAACCGAAAAGTAAAGAGGCTGCTATCATAATGATAGCAGATACCATTGAGGCAGCCTCTCGATCTTTGGATGAGCCAGATGAAGAGAAATTGATGAATCTGACGACAAAATTAGTGAAAGAAAAGATAGACGATGGGCAATTCACTGAGACAGAGCTCACTTTTCATGAATTGGAAGTGGTGAAAAAAACATTAGTCAAAACCATGCTCCATTCTCATCATTTCAGAGTAAAATATCCTGAGAGAAAGCCCAAAGCGGAAGATTGATTATTCCTTTCTGTGCAAATCTGATAGTAGGACCAATCCAGCGGATACCAAGACCAGATTTTTAAAAACATATTGTCCTTCTAAAGTAAGTCCAAATGGAATACTCGTAAAACACTCTTCAGGTAAGAGAAAGAGCGGCAGGAAAGTTCCGGGAAATTGCAAAAAAAGAAGGAGTAATCCAAGGCGGTTGAACCTGCGAATCCACAAACAAAAGCCGATAGTAACTTCCCATATTCCTATTGTGATGACAAAATCATGCACAGCGATAAAATGGGTAGCTCTCTCTACTAGCCCCTCCACAGGGCTCATATTTAGAACCTTGAGAATGCCAAACCAAAAATAAACGGTACCCATAGCATAGCGCAGAAGAGTGGTGGCATATTTTTTTAAAAAGTGGGAAAAACGTTTTTCCAGTTCATGGTACCAAGTAATCATTTGCTATCCTCTAGCTACTATTTGTTCCATCCATTTTCGTATCTCTACCAGAAAAAAAGAGGCAAAAAAAGAATAGAGAGGATATTTCCACATGGATAGGGTCAAAGGAACGGTATGGAAAAGATGAGGGAGTAAGTAAATAGCAATATATTGAAGAAAAAAAGAGGCTATCATTCCAACATAGATAAAAGGGTTGATGGTAAAGCTCTTTTTCCAGTGGTAGAAAAAGGGATGATTTTGTTTTTGAGCTTGGATTCCGTTGGCCCATTGAGCTGTAACTACGGAAGTGAAGACTAAGCTGGATACAGTTGGAAAATCATAAAGAGGCAACAGATGCAGATAGAGAAAGAAAGTAAAGCCTCCCATCCCCATTCCGAAGATGAGTAGGTTGATCATTTGCCTAAGGTCGAAAAACTGCTTTTGGGGTCTTTTAGGTTTTCTTGACATCACATCCTCTTCCTCTTTGGCCAGAGCAAAAGTTTTATCTTGCGTACCATCTGTTGCTATATTGATCCACAAAATCTGAATGGCATTGAGAGGAATAGGTAAAAAGAAGGCAAGAGAGGCGCTAATCAGCACAATCTCTTGAAGGGAAGTAGAAAGAAGATAATAAATTACCTTTCTGATGTTGTCCGCTATAGTCCTGCCATAGCGGACAGCATCAACAATTACACTGAGATTGTTATCCGTGATAACCATCTGTGAAGCAGCTTTTGCCGCATCTGTTCCTCCTCCCATAGCTATCCCAAGGTCTGCAGCCCTTAATGCTGGTACATCATTCACCCCATCTCCTGTCACAGCTACAATTTCTTTTCTGGATTGTAGATGTGTTACAATAGCATGTTTATGTTCCGGGAGAATTCTTGCTATCACTTGAGAAGAGGCAAGAGCTTCCTTTAGATCATTCTCTCCCATTTGAGCGATCTCGTGGCCAGTGAGTATATGTGATTCATTCTCCCAAATTCCCACCTCCTCAGCGATCTCTTTCGCAGTGAGAGGATGGTCTCCTGTAATCATAATCACTCGGATCCCAGCCTTTTTTGCTGAGGCTACAGCTTCTTTTACCCCCTCTTTAGGAGGGTCCAAAAAACCTACAATTCCGATCAGTTCTATTTCCCATTCATCTGGGTCATAGGAACTTTGTTCTTGTTCTCCCAAAGCAAGAACACGAAAGCCCTTTTGGACCATCTCATGCATCTTTTTTTCTAATTCTTTGGCAAACTCTTGATTGGTTGCTCTTGCTTGTAGAGATTCAAAAGCACCTTTTATTAAAAGTTTCTCTTTTCCTTCAATTTCGCAAATGACAGCCATCAACATCCTTGAGGGATCGAAGGGATAGCTCCATTTTCTAGAATATCTTTTCTTGATAGTTTCAAAATGTGCGACATAATCTGCCAGCGCTACATCGATAGGATCACCTTTCCCATCTTCTGAATCATTGCAAAGAGCTGCGATCAAAGAAAAACGATCTTCATCTTTTGCAAAGTGTTCTTTGACCACTAAAGTTCCTTCTGTGATCGTTCCCGTTTTATCTGATGCAATAATGGTTGTGCTGCCTAATGTCTCTACAGAAGGTAAAAATCGAACTAACGTTTTCTTTTTAGATAGTTTCAGAGCACCTAATACCATCACAAGAGTGATCACAATGGGTAACCCTTCAGGGACTACAGAGACGAGGCTAGCAAGTAGAATATACCCTAATTCCAATATAGCTCTGCCTTGCAGATATCCCGCTATTCCCATCGAAAGAAAGAGAAAAACCATAAAAACAAGATATTTTCTACTGAAAGAGCGTAAGGAAAGAGTAAAGGGAGAATCTGGCTTTTTTTGTTCACTTTTTTTAGCGATAGTAGCCAAATAGGTACTTATGCCTGTAGCTACCACAACTCCTTTAGCCATACCGCGTACAACAGAGCTACCCGTAAAAAGAATATTTTTCTGGTCAAAGGGGAGTGTCTCTGCATCTAAAATCATTTCAGGCTCTTTTATTACGGGTATAGACTCTCCAGTTAGGGTAGATTCATCCACCATTAAACTAGAGCTTTCCACAACTCTCACATCAGCGGTAATTACTTCACCTTCGTGGAAAATGACAAAATCTCCCGGCACTAGCTCTCTAGAAGGTAAAAGAGCCACAGTGCCCTCTCGCATCACTTTGGTCTTATGTTCTGTCATTTTTCTAAGGGCTTCAATGGCAGATTGAGCTTTTTTCTCTTGCCAATACCCGATCGTTCCATTGATCAAAATGATGCAATTGATGACAAGGAAATCTCCCCATTCATTGATGAGGATAGATACAAAAGAGGCTGCAAACAGTATATATATCAAAGGATTATGAAACTGTCGTAAGAAGAGCTTCCATCTCGACTCTTTCTCCTCCTCTAACCTATTTTCTCCATATCTTTCTTTTCTTTTTTCTACCTCCTTTGCAGATAGCCCCTGAGCAGATGTTTGAAAGTGGGAAAAGGTTTGATCAATTGAGAAAGTATGGAACAAAAGAAAAGATCCTTTTTTCTTCATATCTATCATGAAGAGAAAAGTTTGAAAAGAGTTGCTTAGTGAAAATGGGAGGTAGCTTGATCTAAGAGAGAGAGAACTTTTTCATCTAAGTTCTTTTTTCCTTTCTCTACATGGGAATAATCATGAGAAGAGACTCCCACATAGAATTTGACTTTAGGTTCTGTACCGGAAGGTCGTATGACAATTTTCGTCCTATCTTCTAACCAATAGAGCAGTGCATTTGAAGATGGAAAGAAAAGCTCTTCTTCTTTTCCTGTGGACATGTACCATTTTTTTCCTGTTTGGTAATCTTCAATAGATTCTACTGCTATGCCTGCAAAAGTTTTTGGTGGGTTATTGCGCAGTCGGTTCATTTTTTCTTTCATTGTAGAGAGAGCCTCTATTTGTTTCGATTGAAGGCCTTCCCTGAAGATCCCAAATTCTTCATACAGTTCATGGAGGTAGTGTAGAAGGTTTTTCTTTTTTTCTTTCATTTTTTGAGCCATCTCAGCAATTAAGCAAACGGACAATATTCCATCTTTATCTTTCGAAAAAGAATGATATAAATATCCACAAGACTCTTCTGCTCCAAAAATAAAACTCTTTTTGTGACTGCTTTCCCATTCGATAATTTTTTCGGCTATATATTTGAAACCGGTCAGTACATTGAAACAAGAATAGTTATATTTTTTGCAGATTTCTGCAAAAAGTTCAGTAGTCACGATACTCTTAACAAAAGCAGAGTTGGAAGGGAGATCGGGATGGTTTGTGATGATAAAATGAAGTAGTAGAGAGGCAATTTGATTGCCTGTAAAGCGAATAGCCTCTTTTCCATGACGGACGACAACACCTACTCTATCGGCATCTGGATCAGTAGCAAGTAGGATATCTGCCTCTTCTTTCATCATTTTAGTAGCACCTAATGAGAGTGTTTTCTTCTCTTCAGGATTGGGAAATGGGGCATGAGAAAAGGTGCCATCTTGTGAACTTTGTTCTTTTACCAAATGGTGTTGAGAAAACCCCCACATAGTTAGGGCTTTGGGAGCTAGTTGTAGACCTGTACCGTGCAAAGGGGTATAAACGATATGTAGATTTCTTTTTTTCTTCGGTAAAAATTGCAGGGTATGGATAGCACGCAGATAGATCTCATCAAAATCGATTCCCACAGGGTGAAATAGTTCAGGATTTGCCTCTTTTTTTACTTTAGAAAGGGAATCTATTTTTCTTACCTCTTCGATGATCTTTTGATCATGGGGATGTACAACTTGTCCACCTTCTTTCCAAAATACCTTGTATCCATTGTATTCTGGTGGATTATGAGAGGCAGTGATCATGATACCGGCCATCGCATGAAAATGAGGGATCGCAAAGGAAAGATAAGGGGTAGGCCTAGGGGCAGTGATAAGATAGGCCTCTATTCCATTTGCTGTCAAAATGTCTGATGTGGCCTCTGCAAAAGCCTTTGAATGTGTACGAGTATCAAAACAGATAACCACTCTTTTGTGTGGATGTTCAAATGGCTCTTGCAACAAATAGTTGGCAAGACCCTGGGTTAGCATTTGGATGGTATAAACATTCAAAAGAGAAGGCCCCGGCCCCATCTTTGCCCGAACTCCACCTGTTCCAAAATCAAGCGGATGAGCGAAATTCTCCTCAATAAATTTGGGATCCTCTTTTTTCTTCTCTATCTCTTTTCTTGTTGCACTATCCAGAGGACCCTGTAGCCAATGATCAATCGTTGTTTTCAATTGCTTTTCCGCTCTTTGCATAGTTTGGTATATACAAGAAGAAATGAATAAAAACTAGTGAACTTTCCTCGGTTTTTTTTAGGTCTGATCAGAAGACTTTTCCAAATATTTTTTTGTGACTTCTCCAAGAAAATGAAGTTCATCTTTTTCTCTGAGAACAGCAAGCTCTTGCCAATTTAGATTGTTTGCCTCAGAGTCAATATTTTGCCTTCTAAGAAGGCTTTTTGTGCTCATATGCTCAT
>CAYPKB010000045.1:0-9096 GCA_964411185.1 uncultured bacterium | reverse complement strand
TTCTTTTCATCCACTTCGAATCTAGGACTGCTCTGCGAATTAGGCTACAAAGCCTTGGACTTGTAAATTTTCCCATCTCTCTATTCACCGCAATAGAAAGTAAAGGAATATCTTTTCACCTGTTTCACAAAAAAGATAAATCCCCTATCTCTTACGCCAGGATATGCGAAAAGGAACAAAAAGAAGTCCCTTGGGAGGAAATTATCAAAGGATATGAGATAGAAAAAGGGAAATATATCTATTTAGAAGAAGAGGAATTCGAAAAAGCTAATGTCGAAAAGTCTACCACAATAGATATCTTAGGATTTTTGCCTGAAGAAGAAATCGATCTCATTTTCTATCATAAGCCTTTTTACATAGTCCCTCAAAAAAATGGAACAAAAGCTTATTTTCTCCTACAAGAAGCTCTCCAGACCTCTCAATTGGTCGGACTATGTAAATTTGTACTTCACAATCATGAACATTTAGGTGTGATAGCACCTTTTGGAGAATATCTCATTGTAGAGCAGCTCTATTACCTAGAACAATTTCGTAAGTTCTCCGATTTACCCCTGCCCAAAGCACCACAGAAAAGTGAAAAAGAGATCAATATGGCTTTGAAATTGATCGAAGAGATGAAAATCTCTTTCCATCCGGACGAGTATAGAGATACGTACACAGAAGAGCTAAAAACTCTGATCAAAGCCAAGGCCAAAGGGAAAAAACTTCCTGGACGAAAGAAAAAAAAGAAAACTACAAAATCTTCCGAAATTTCCCATCTGCTTGAAAAAAGTATCGAAGAGAAAAAGAAAAAAAGCGCGTGAAATTTTCTTTTCTGCTCATGCCTTAGAAAATCTTCATGCTATCTATACGGAGACCTATGAAATCCATTTCTATTAATAATACATAAACGAGGTAGACAACAAATGAAGTCAATAGAATATACCCATCTATATTCTGGAATTTCTTTGTGAAAACTGCTCTTAACAAAATATAGATCAAAACGAAAAGAAAAAGAGGGAGAATAATTTTTGCAAACCCTAAAGAAAGCCCCGGGTTGAAAGTTAGCAAAAGACCCAAAATGAATGATACATTCAATAGACTCGATCCAAAAATATCGCCTAAGGCAAGATAATATTGTTTTTTTCTGACAGCATTCAATTCAAGTGAGAGTTCAGGCAGACCTGTTCCGATAGCGATAAAGGTTCCACCCATGGCAGCTAAATCGAAATGAAGGTCTCTTGCTACCTGAATAGAGGCGTTGATAGTTAGCCATGAACCTAAAATCAAAACAAGCAAGCTCACAATGAGCTTGAGAAAGACATCGATTTTTGCAGAAAAAAAAGCTTTTTTCTCTAATTTTTCCACATCTTTTTTTGCTTCCTTTTTTTCTGCTTGGTAGGATTTTTTCTGATAAGGATTTCTGAAGAAAAAAAGAGAAAGGAAATAAAGCGCTATCAAACCCATACCAAGAAACATCGAATAAATAGAGAAAAAAGCTGTAACTATGATGATTACAAAAATCAGACCGGTAGTTAGTAAAATCCTACGCAAGAGAAGTTTCTCGATTTCTATCTTTCTCACAAGAAGAATCACCAGAGACAATACAAAAGTAAGATTGAAAAAAGCAGAGCCTATAAGATCCCCAGAAGATAACTGAGGTACTTTCTTTATCGAAGAGACCAATGCGGAAGAAATTTCCGGCAGACCCGTTGTAACAGAAAAAAGAAAGAAACCTATAGTGAAGCTTTCAATATGATACAGCAGAGAAAATTCGACCGAATATTTTACACAATACTCCCCTCCCTTCCATAGAAGTGTCAGTCCCAGAAGCAATAAAAAAAGATAAATGAGTAAGTGCATGATTTACTTCGCATCTTACTCATGAAATTACTCACATGCAAGAGGAAAGGAGTGTTACCTCCACCTCCTCTTGCAGAAAAACTATCTTACTAAAATCAAACCCATAGTATTAGAAGAAGATGGAATGCCTCCTCTATACCACTCTGTTTTTATATCACCCTCAGAAAACAGGGAGCAAAGTTTTAGTCTCACCTCATACAAACCGGGTTCCATAGGAGCTGTAATAGTAGTCTCCTCTATACCCTTTTGCTTCCAAGGGGCGACAACTTTATTCACAGAGGCGATAGGACCTACATTGGGAATACCTATAATCACTTGGTAAGAAGAGATAGGAGATGTTTTTTTCTTATCGATAGCGTACATAAATTCTAAATCTATGCGATCTCCGGGGCTTACAACAATACCTCGTTTGTACCCATTCATTCTCAGATCACGAAACGTCACACTTTCTGCTTCTACTTCATCGAAAACCAAACCTTTCCAAGGGTAGTTTTGGATAAATTTTGAGAATTCCTCTTCTTTTTCTTCCCATTGATCTACTTTTTCTTTGAGAGTATCTGCCAACCAATCGATTAACTCCTTAGCTTCATTATCCTCTCCTCCAGATAAAGGTGTAAAAAATAGGAATGAGAAAAACAAAGTAGAAAGAAAAATGGATATTTTCTGCATAAAAACCTCCTTTTAGCGATTTGCGGAATGCCTTTATGAAGAAGATATTTTTTTCATTCAACCTTAACAAACATTTAACAAAAAAAATTGTCTATATATGTCCATTGCGATATCTTTTTTTTCTTTTCACCTACTGTAAGGGGTCTTTGATGCATAAATGTCTATCTTGTATTTTTATCTTATTACTGAACTTAACACCCCCTATTCTACTCCAGGCAAAAGCTCACCATGGAAATGATGAGCATAGAGAAAAGCTTCTCCATTTATTTTCAGGGGAATGGATCTCCCGAGCCATCTATGTTGCTGTAAAGTTAGATATACCCGATATCCTATGTAGCGGACCCAAAACTGTGGAAGAGTTATCGACTCTTTCATCTACAAATAGTGATTCTTTGTATCGTTTACTTCACATGCTTGCAGGACATGGTATTTTTCAAGAAAAAGAGAACAAGATATTCACCCATACTGAAAAAAGTGCACTGCTTACAAAGAGTCACCCTGATTCTCTCCAATCTTTATGTTTATTTTACGGTGAAGATATTCATAGGGCCTGGGATTCTCTCTTACCATCAATACAGAAAGGGATGCCTGCTTTTCAACTAAGCTTCCAGGAGCCTGTTTTTCATTTTTTCAAAAACAATCCTAAACGAGCTGCTCTTTTTCAAGCTGCCATGAGAGAAAAATCCCAAGCAGTAATCCAATCTGCCCTATCGGCTTATGATTTTACTCCCTTCCATACCATCTACGATATCGGAGGAGGAAAAGGACACTTCCTCACCGCTCTTTTGCAAAAATTTCCCAATCTATCAGCTACCCTTTTCGAGCTTCCTGAAGTCATTTCATCTTTAGAAAAAACTACCACCCCATTTGCATTATCTTCCGGTGATTTCTTCAAAGCTCTCCCTGCAAATGGAGATCTCTATCTAATGAAATCTGTCTTACATGATTGGGATGATAATCAAGCCATACAAATTCTTCGTAACTGCTCCAAAGCTATGAACGAAAAAAGCCGTCTACTTATCATTGAGATAGTGTTGCAACCAGGAAATTCTTCTCTCTATGCAAACAGTATGGATCTATTAATGTTAGCCATCACAGGAGGAAAAGAGAGGTCTCTTTCATCGTTTGAAAAGATGTTAGATGCGTCTGGACTGATTCTAGAAAACATATATCCTACATCTACTGAATTCTCTATTTTAGAAGTCAAAAAATGTCAGGAAATGAATTTACCCAGATTTGATTAAATTTTTAGCCTATTAACCTCTTTTTCTATAAACTGTGTGTGCAAAAATTGAGTCAGCTAGATTTTATTGGAGTAGTTTCAAATGAGCAGCCTTTCAACCAAACAGAGATCAATAGAGGAAAATGAATCTTTTAGTATCATTCTTGACAATTTTAATGTTTTAGATGAACCCGGTAAAATTACACTTGCTTTTGTTGCCTCTTGCGATGAAACAATCGAAGAAATCTACGATAAAACAGTAAGTAATTCTTACCTCCATTTTGTTCACGATCATAGATCTTTTGCATCCTCTCTTTCAAAAAGGTTAGTGCCCAGAAGTGAAGATAGTCATCTTGAGGCAGATAAAAAAATACAAATCTTATTTTTCCGTGCTTTTGCTCCTCTTATGAGCCTTTTTCCAAAGAAAAACAAATCTCAAGACCATTTTTCCTATGGAAATACGCTTACACAGTTAGAAGCTCTTCCCCAAAAAAGCAAACCTTTTCCAGTAGATAATCAGCCACCTAGTTTCTCCGATTGCTTCCAATTAGCGGTGAAAAATGAATTTTCTGAAACTCTTGCTCTATTACTATCTACAAAAAGGGAAAACCTCAAATCCTATGTCGAGACAGCATTGGAACAAGCAGTACAGAAATCTAACTTTCATATGATAGATACTATCATGGCTAGTGATAGTTGGAAGGAAATGTATCCTGAAGACATTGGTCTTTTTCTTATGGAGATTTCCAAACAGCCACTCCAATGGACAACAGATCTCCTTTTACGGAAAGTGAAAGGCACTACCAAAGCTACTACACACTTTGGAATGTCCTCTGTATACCTCTCGGATAGATTGGCGGGAGTAACTGTCAAAGAGCTCATTGAAAAAGCTCCCTTTTCTACAGATTCCTTTAAAGCAGCATTACAAGGTGCTATAGACCAGGGTTTTCTCTCTTTTGCTCAAGCCTTTAGCGAAAGTAGTAAATGGCAAGCATTAACTACAGACCAGATCATCTCTTGGTTGGAAGAAAAAGTATCTGAGGGAGTAGAAGAAGAAGATATTGAATTCGTCAGATTCCTTATTGATAGCGATAAATGGAATGACCTACCAAAAAATGTAGTTGATCGGCTGCTTGGGGATGCTTCATCTAATGGTTTGCTCCTAATTGTCCAAGCTATTTTGCAGAAAATAGGGATGAAACCCGAAATCATGGCCAAAACTTTTGAAGTTGCCATTACGAAAGGAAAGGAAAAAGGAATCAAATCTCTTTTACAAAGCAGTGGAAAAAACAGCATTTCAGCTGCAAATCTCGGAGCTCTGCTACAACTGGGCTCTCGAGATGGAAATATGCTATTTGTTACACAAATTGCAGAATCTGATTCTTGGAGACGGATTCCAAAAAAATCATTGATTGAATCCATCGAACAAGCTGCCGCTAACAATCATTCAAAGATAGTAGATTTTCTCTTTGAAAAAGTGAGAAACCCGGATGAGATATTGGAGCTTGCTACTGAGATGGGCTCCTTGGATTTTATAAAGAGATTTCAAGAAAACGGAAAATGGGAAGAAATATCAAAAAGAGGATATATAAATTCTGTCGAGCTTGCTTGCCAGAAAGAGAATCCATCTCTTTTGGATATTCTGTTAGAAAACAAGTTATGGAATAGACTGATAGAATGTCATGATTTCATGGGTATATTGGAATATCTCCAAGAAGAAGGTTATCCTATTTTCCTCCAAACAGTGATGAAAAAAGGGAAAAACCATGAATGGACAGCTCTTCTTCATACTCCGACACTCGTAGGAAATGCTTTTGAAAATGCAGTCAGAAGTAATCGACTCGATCAAATACGAGCTCTTTCTTCTCATCTTTGGAGAATTATCCCTCCTCGAAATCTTCGAAGCTCTTTTGTATATGTCTGTGACCAAGATGATTTAGAAATGGTCAAGCTATTCATGCAATCTGGTCGGGGGGCTGAACTTTCTATTGAATTTCTAATTTTAAGAAAAAGTGCTGCTGAGATAGAAAATAATAAAATTATCAATTTCTTATTACAACATTCTTATTTCATAACCTTGTTTACCAACTCAATGAAGAAACTAAGCTATTCTTCTTTTGAAACATTTTTACAAACCACTCTTTGGAAGCAGAGAGTAGAAACAAAAACTGAAGAAAAAAAGATACAAAATGATGATCAGCCCGCTTGGAAACAACTAGGAGAACGAGATATTGGACTGATACTTGAAACCTGCAGCAAACATAATCTGCAGTCATTTTTGGAACTCATAATGGGAAATGAGCGATGGGAAAACCTATGTGCAGGTACTATAGGTACTGCCATAGTACAAGCTGCAGCATCGGGACACCACAAAATTTTTCATCAATTCCAAGAAAATTCGAGGTGGAAAGAGGTCCCTATTCCTTATATTTCTTCTTCTCTATTAATGGCATCTAAAAATGTCAACTATCCCATTTTAGAATGGATCATGGCTGATGAAAATTGGGAACAGATACCCACAATAGATTTTGTAAGAGCTTTTTTCTATGCCAGTTTATATGTTCCTATAACTTCGCAACATACACCACTCAAATTACATTTCTTGCAGCTCTTAAGTAACAGCAGCAAATCAAAGGAATTAGAAAAAGTAGATCTTTCATCTTCTTTTCTCACACCATTTTTGACTTTAGCATCTAAAAGTGTAAATACTGATGTTTTAGCATTTGTTCAGAAAAAAGATGGGTGGAAAGAAATTCAGCTCGAAGATTTAAAAATTGCTGTTTTTGAGGCATTTCATTTTGATTCGGAAATATCAGAAGCTATCAAAAGAAAATGGAAATTCATACGCTTGCTAATGACAGGTGATAAAGATAGATCTCAAGATATGATTAAAGCAAAGCAAATGGCTTTAGATTTCGCATTGAAAAAACAGGGCAAATTAACTGTTAATGATCCATTGAAAAAATCTCTTGAGCGAACTATTCGAGAATTACTCAGTTGGTATTAGGAGTTCTACTCTCTTCTCTCTAAAAAATGTTTTTTAGAGTTTTCCATTAACCATTATTGAACTACCACCATCTACACAAATAACATCGCCAGTGACATGAGCTGACATAGGTGAGAATAACCAAAAGATGTATCCTATACATGGAAATTCTGCTTGCCTGCTCTTTAGGTTGCCAATACCAATTGATATACCAATAGCTTTGCATTCGATTATTTTTCATGTACGAGATGAGATATACTTTGCTGATTAATGTTTACTTTTCCATTTTTTTAAAAAGATGGGTGTAAGAGATAAGAGAGCAAGCAAAGAAAGAGCAATTAAAATCTTCCAATTGAAAATCCCCTCTAGAGAAAAACTCTTATGCTCATCGAAAATAGCTCCTAGACCAGCTCCCGCCTCAGCATATATAAATGAGCTGGGTATCCCCCCAATCAAAGTAGTCCAAAAATAGGTAAAAAAAGAAACTCGCAACGCGGCGGAAGCAATGTTGACTGCCCAAAATGGAAATATGAGAGGAATAAAACGCAAAAATAAAAGATACCATATACCATTTTCCTCAAAACCTTTTTTGATCCTTTGGTACATCTTTCCCAACTTTTTTTGTATCTTTTCTCCGAAAATATATCGAGTGGCAAGGAAGAGGATAGAAGCACCCAAAGTGGCTCCCATAACCCCGTACACGGTTCCTAAAATTGCATCAAAAAGAAATCCCCCTAATACAGCTAGAAAAGCAGCTACAGGAAAAAGAATAGCCACTGTGAAAGCATAAAAAAGGATGTAAAGTAGAGGAGATAATACAGGATATTCTTCTACTATGCTTAATAGCTGTATCCGGTGAGCCTTCAGATAATCAAAGGTAAGATATTTCCCCAAATCTAGAAAATACACTGTTAGTAATAGTAGCAAGAGAGATAGGATTGGAATACATCTTTTAAAAATATTCATAGACTTTTTTCAATCCCATTCAACCACTCTTTGCTAAGAATAGATAAGATTTGTTTTTTCTAACAAAAAGAGACCTTCTTTTTGTCTGAGCCGATTCTCCATCTCTCACAACTTGATAACTTGCGAATCTATTCCTATCAAGGAGAATTTTGTATTGTGTAATGGAACGATTGTAGCAACTGAATTATTTTTTATAGGAAGAGTTTTGATCTCTTTGCTCAGTTCCGGTCCTTCCAAAGATTTCAAGTGATTGGTCGAGATTCCAGATAAATAGAGTCCAATCACAGATATCATCTATCTGATCTTCTTCTATGTCTAAAATATCAGGATCTTGATGGACTTTTTCTAGTAATAACAAGGTCCAATTTTCATTTCTAAGATCTATCTGCAACCGGTCATTAATGAAGTTTCGAATGGTTGCTGATTTCTTTGCTGACTCCTGAATGTTTTTTATGTAAGGAGATAAAGGATTTTCTTGTTCAACCTTGGTTACTTCTTCATCAATTTCCTCTATCGTTATCGGAGGTGATTCAGGACTTTTCGCCTCATTGTTTGATTGTTGGTTGGTTTGAAACGTTGTCTGGTTTGTTGATTTGGGTTTGACACCAGCCATATAACCGGCAGGTTTGAAGAGTTGACTTATTGAGACAAAAGAGTCTGATTTGTGTCGTTTGATACTATCTTCAGTTCTGGAAAAAGAAAATTCACTTTTTCTTTTACGTTGGTTTTGATTTCTAGGAGGATGCAAGGGATTATCCAGTGAATCTCTCATTACACTTTTTTCAAGCATTGGAGAAGAAGAAAGCGTTGGTCTAATTTCCATGGGCTTTGGTTTTTCTGGAAGATTTGAAAATCGCGTAACAATTTTTTGAATACTTTTACGACGACGCTCTTGTAATTTTGATGGAAATTTACTTTCTTCTAACCGCAAAGAACTTTCTGATGATTCTATATTTTGTACAAAAGTTTTTTTTCGGATAAAATTTGCCGTTTTATCAATTAATGGAGAGCAAGAAGATCTTTCTCTTTTTGAAAATTTCTGTTTAATTTTCTGCCACCAACTTCTATTGGTATCGCCTGGATTCATAGCTCCTGGAGATAGAGTAGCAGCCTTCCGGATAGAACTACTATTTTCTGAGTTTATCTTTGGAGCAGCATTTACAGGGTGTGCTGAAATGGATAGAGAATGTAATAAAGTGAGATTTGACATAAACCCTCTCTCTTATCCCTATAATTTAGCAAAATGTTGGAAAAAAGAAGAAGATTTAAATTATTTAATAGATCTATCTCTTAGTTTTATCATATTTGAAAATTCATAATTAAAAAAAGTGAATGATATGATTTTGTAGCTAAATGCGGCTTTGTAGCCTAATTCGCAGAGCAGTCCTAGATTCGAAGTGGATGAAAAGAA
>CAYPKB010000044.1:0-9158 GCA_964411185.1 uncultured bacterium | reverse complement strand
ATTTCTCGATATCCAAAAAAATAAATTAGTTTTCAGTTTTTCATTTAAATAATAAATTTAATATTATCGATTTTTGATTTATTTATTAATATAATGTATAATTTTTAGTAAATCAAAAGAATTTTTATTAAAAAATGTCTTCTTTATCAAAAGTAAGTGCAGATAAAATTGAGAATCAATTACAAAGCGATTACGAATCCAAAGAATTATCACTAATTGAAGAATTAGCTGATGAGTGCTTTTCGAAGATTACTCAGTTTTTTTCTACTGAAAGTTTTCACACACTATTATCAACCTCTAGAAGCATGTTCAATAAAACTCACAAGTTGAAATTGGAACTTTTGATTGATCAAATCATTTCCAATCTTCAAGGTTATAACACAGTATATGCAGTCCAAATCAACTCTCTTCGAGATATAAAGAAAGAGGTAATGGAGGAATTTCCTGCGTCTTTTACTCTGGCGAGTACCTTTGTACAATCCGTACGTCTAAAAATCATTACAGTATTAACTACTCTAGGGAATGTAAAATTAGTAAATTGGTCTCTAAAAGATGAAGATATCTGCATAGAGGCTAGAGTAAAAATTGCATTGCAACATCCTGATTCTCTCTCTCGTTCGGTAGATCTTGCACTAATTTTTCATTATTATTTTAGTAGGAAGAGGTGGGGTAAAGCAGAAGAGATAGCTACTCTCAAGCCAAAGGGTAATCAACAACGTCGTAAACTTGTTGACCATTATGTCAAAGTAGGTGCCTTCGCAAAGGCAGAAGAAATTGCCAAGAGTATTTCGAAGATTGATCGCACATTTGCTCTGCAAAGCATTTCGGAAGGTTATATAGAAAGAAAAAATCTAGATAAAGCAGGCAAGATAGCTCTTAGCATTTCTGAAGAAATTTTCCGTGCTTCTGCTCTTGAAAAAGTAGTGATTGCCTATACTTCAGCTAATAAGAATGAACCATCTTCTTCAGTTAGAATGAAGAATTTAGTGGAAGCAGAAAAATTAGCTAACGAAATTGGCTCAAGTCACAGTGAGCAAGCATACCGTTCGACTGCACTCGAAAAAGTTGTAGATGCTTTTCTTGAAGATGGTAAATTCGAAAAAGCACGAGAGATTGCTAAAACTATTTCTTCTCAACTCTCTCGAGCTGATGCGTATAGATTGATTGAGCAAGCTAAATTAAGGGCTCTGCAATCCAATCAAAACGGAGATGCTGGGCAGATGAGATTGGAAGAGAGTCATAGCGCTGCCCGATATTTTTTGCCTTTAGCCGAAGTTACTCGATCGATAGAAAAAGGTAACCTTCTTACAGCAGAAAGAAGAGCCAGGAATATCCCTGATAGATTCGACAAATCAAGTTCTCTTTTTGAAATAGTAGAAGCTTATATAAAAACTGAGAATCTAGAAAAGGCGCAAGAGATCGCTAGAAGTATTCCTTCTGAGCTATATCGCTCTGATGCTTTTGAAGCAATAGATAGAGCTCGATCTAATGTTGTCCAATCCAATCAAAATGCAGAATCGAATACTAACAAGGATAAGAGCACGGAAAAGAAGACCAAAGAGTCATCAGAGAATACCAATGAAATAGAGGACGTTGTTCAACGTTCTGCAGATCTATTATCTAAGGTTTATACCGCTATAAAAGAAGATAATCTAGATAAAGCAGAAGAGATTGCTAAGAGCATTCCTTTGGAAGGCTACCGTATAGAAGCACTCCAAGCATTAGATCAAGCACCATCTTCGTTTTGGAGATATCTGAAAAAGCTCTTTTCATTCTGACGTTTTATTCAATTTTTTGTTTATTTTTCTTGCTCTTCCGTTAAGATATCCTAAGTTTTTAATTAAAATTCTAAGGTGTCTTGATGAGTTTTCCTGGAAGAACAGATAGAACTACTGCCTCGAGCTCTGTTGCATTGCCGACAGAGAGAAATGATGCACAATCTAATTTGCAATCTCTTGTTAGTCATTCTTTTCGATGGTTGCCAAAAGCAGAAAATATAAACTCAAAACTAGACTCTAATAGAGTCTCTTCGGGCCGTAGCAATGGCACAGATCAAAAAGTATCTCTTAGCTTGCTAGAAAGGTTCATAGATTCCATTCTTTCGCAGTTGTCAAAGGGAAAATATGAAAAGCAGCTCTCTTCTCTGCAATCAATAAAAGAAAGGTTAGCTAAAGCTAAAGAGGGTTCATTTTCCAATGCTTCTATTCCAACAGAGTCTATACAAGATGCTATAGCAAGTGTGCTTGCAACTATTGATTCCAAAGCTCTTGCTCAATTGGAAAAAAATTGTAGCGCTCCATCATTTTTTACGAATGCCTTCCAATTGACACGCCTTTTTCAAAGAATTGCAGAAGCTGAAAAGTTTTCAAATAGTAGTTCATATGATCATATTTTGCTGATTATTGTAAAAGATTTGATAGCAGCAAATCGAGTAGATAAAGCCAAACAGATAGCTCTTACAATTCAACCCTCAACCGGATTATTTGACTATAGATCTTATGCATTACATTTAGTTGTGAAGGCTTTACTACAAAAGAATAGAGGAGATGAAGCGGTACAGCTCGCTGAAGAGATCAGGTTTAGAGAAACCCAATCGGAGGCTTATGAAGATATTCTCGATTATTTATTAAAGAACCAACAAATAGAAGAAGCAGAGGAAATAGCTCATAAAATTCCCCACAAGCTGCAACGCAGTTTCGCTTTATTAGCTGTTGTTCGAGCATTCGTTAAAAGAAAGGAAATAGGAAAAGCAGAGAAAATTGCAACAGCAATGGAACCTATCTACGAATATGGATCTGCTCTTTATGCTGTTGTGGAAGGGTTAGTTGATAATGGAAGAATAGAGGAAGCAGAAAAGATTGCAAGAAAAATTCCAAAGTCTGAATTGAATTATCCCTTTGCACTTGAAAGTATTGTAAAAGGTCTGTTGAAAAATAATAGGATCGAAAAAGCGAAAAAAATTGCTTATGGAATAGAAAATGGAGATTCACGTTCAAATGCTCTTTTTCATATTGTGAAAACCTTGGTTGCGATGAAGAAGATGAAGGAAGCAGAAAAGGTGATTGATACTATTAGATCTTCAAGTAAAAAAGAACATGCTATCAGAGTTATGGTTGAGAGTTTGTTGAATGAAAATAGAGTGAATGAAGCAAGAAAAATAGCATCAAAAATCCAACGGGGTGGTTCTCTTGCTGAAGAACTCTACCGAATTTTTACCTATCTTACAATGAATAAAAGAATAGAAGAGGCAAAAAAAGTTGCGGAATCGATGCCTGAGGATTGGCTTCGAGTCCATGCAATGAGTCAGTTTACTGAGGAATCGGATAAAGCACCCAGCTTTGCCTGAGGCTGGGGAGAATTCAAAGAGACGAATCTGCATAATTGCAATCAATATTTCTGAATCGTTCGGATGAGTATATATGTGATGGGAATTGGTTCTGGCAGGAGTAAACCTAAGCTTTCTCAATGCATCACAAAATATTCTACTAGATTTTTTTCAACCTCTTACGTATTTTTTTTCATTCAAATATAACATAGGAACTATTTATGAGCTTTATAGGAAACACAGGACTATTTTCTAAAAGTAAATCCATAAACCTAGAAGATTTACAAACAGATGAATCATCAAAAAAACAGGAATCACTACAAGAGATTATTGAAAAGCCATTAGATTACTCTAAAGGAACAAAAGAAAGCGAAATAGATTTAAAAAGATTTACAGCCATCAAAATAAAAAAAGAAGGTAAGGAATTATCTAATTCCAGTACAGATCTTGATAATGTGAAAAAGTTGCTAGAAAAAAATCAATTGGTGAAAGCAGCAAAAGCTGCATTCGATATCAAAGATAAATCTACACAACAAAAAGCTTACGTTTTGATCACTGAACATTGCATAGAGAATGATTTGTTAGATTATGCAAAACTTGCAGCATCAAAAATTGAGAATAAAACCAAGAAATTTCTCTACATATACAAAATAGAGTCTGCTGTGGCCAGTCAGTCTCTTTATTCTGGAAACCAAGTTTTTCGAGGGGGGAAATAGACTGGTTTTAGATCCTACTGTAAAACTTTTTCTACTTCTCGGAGGATGCTGTTTTGAGTGCCTCTTCTGATCGTATCTGCATGATTAGGTACTGCGATCATTGCCTCTGGGTGGTTCGGATGAGTATATATGCGATGGGAATTTGTTCGGGATAGAGTAAAACCAAGCTTTCCCATCGCATCCCAAATTTTTCGCAGTGTTTTGTTTTTGGAACGGAGGACAGTCATGGCCTTCGCACGCTTTTTTTCATTTCTAAGATCTTTCTGCTCATTTTCGGAAGAGGCTTGGATCTTTTTTGTAGATTGAGACTGGATAGAGGAGACTTTTTTCTCTTCTTCTTCTATTTCTTTTTTCTTTTCTGTAGGAGCATTTTGATTTTTTAACGGAAGGGATTGAGGTTTCTTTTTTCTTTTTTTCTTTTTCTTTTTAGAACTTTTATTTGTATGAACTACTCGGTTTTGCGGAACTTTCCTATTTTTTGTTTCTTCCAGTAGGGAGAGCAGCTGATGCAATCCTCCGAGCAACTCATCTTGCATAATTTCATATTCCATACTCTCCTGCAATGATTTTTGAGAGCATTGAGCAAAACTTCCCAATTTTACCAGATAGAAAATAAACAGAGTATCTTCTAGAAGTGGTTCAATTCTGGCTGTGAGTGTTTGTACGGCATCCCTCTTTCTTTGGTGGAAAAGAACTTTACTTACTTTTTTTGTATGAAAGGTAAGTTTTTCTTCTATTATTTTTCGCAGATCGACCATTACAGCTAGCAACTTTTCATTTAAGTTGGCTAGATGTTTTTCTAATCTTTCGAATGGAAGATCTACAGCATGATTTAGTTTTGATCTCATGGAAAGAAGAGGGTTTGCCTCCGTGAAAAATACAAATTTTTTGAAATGCTTACGGGCAAAAGCAAGCTCATTTTCTAATGGAAGTGAATCTAGAAATGAGGTAAGAAATATATCTATTTGTTCATCAGGTAATTTTGTTTTTTTCCTACTTTCAGGTTTATGGCCCTTTTTGTAGAGTTCTTTGGCCTTTTCTAATAATTCTTTTTGGCAAATATGGTTTGTATCTATCTCTTGCTTGCTCACGTCGAGATATTCTTCGCATTCTGAAAAGATGTGTAATAGGATAGGGGGAATATAAGCACAAATATAAGTGAGGAAATAATTATGCCGCGTTTTCTCCCAATTATCTCTATCGATATCTACTGGTTTTACATCTCCTTTGCCGAATTCAATGAGTAATGTGTGAAGTATTCTTTGGCATCCATGTAGATTTTTTTCTCTCCAGCTGTTTCGAAAGGGCTCTATTTGACTGTGAAAATAGTTGAGTAGCTGTGATTCATCTCGATCATTGGATTCTAAAAACTGCAAATAGTCTTGAATAAAATCTATCCCAAGAGAACAATTTTCATACGACAATTCACTCATTTTACAATTGTGACTAGATAACAGATCATTACAGAATATATCGCCATCCATCGGAAAAGGAAAAGAGGCTCTAACCTTATCTGAAATTTCTCCATTTAGATTTTGCAATTTTTTTGCTGGATTTTTCCTAGTGCAAATGGCTGCTAAGAGGAAAATTTTTTTTCGAATCTCACTTTTGAGTGTACTGATATTTTTCTTTTTTATTTCATCAGCCATTTCTAGAGGTTCTTGCGAAACAACTTTCAATAAGATTTTTTCTAACGATTCACAGTTTTTTTTATAATCTTTTTGAAAGAAGATATAATCTACCCCGGCTCTAAATGCTGTAATAGATCTATGATAGATTCCTTGTTCTTCGAGATAAGATGAGAAATATCGGAAAAAAGGTTCCTGCCAATTTGATAGATCTAATTCTTGCATATTTCTATAGAGAGAAAGAAATATGCTCACATAGAGCATGTTAAAAGGTTGCGTTTTCCACTCCTTCAACACAGAAACAAGAGTTGGTATGAGATCATCGATTCCTTCTTCGATTTGAACGATATTTTCGAAAAAGGATCGGCAAGATTCTTCTAATGATCCTCTCTTTATTTGTCCTGGGTTTTCTGGTAAAAAGAGGGAAGTATCTGATGAAGCGAGCAAAAGCTCTCTAGTCATTGCGATTGGATGTGCCATTTAACTCTACTTTTTTTGGGACTGATTTGTTTGTCGAAAAGCTTCTTCCAGTTGCCTGGATAAGGTACGCTGCACTCCCAAACTAATCTCTTGACCGGGATGATTGGGAACTGAAAGATGACCTCCTCCAGGAAGTTCATACTTTCTATGCTTAGATGTACTTACGTGAGGAACAACAGTTTCAAGGAGTTTCCAAATATCTCGAAGTTTTTGGTTAGGCTTTCGTAGCTTTTCTACCACATCTTGAACTGATGGATCTAAATCTTTATTTGGAGCTTTTTCATTTTCTGTTTTTCTTTCATCTGCCATCGCAGGTTGATTTTCATTACGTTCTACTTTTTCTTCTGTTTTTTCGGGTTCATTACTATTAAGGGATGTTTGTTCAGTTAGCTGCAAAGAGTGGAGACGAAAAACATTCTCTTCTTCTCTGGTTAATCCACCTGATTGCGGAGGTGTTTCAGGTTTAGCTTCTTTTGTTTTGCTGCGCTTTTTCTTTTTTTTCTTACTTTTTCTTTTAGTTTTTACTACTTTTGTTGGTTCGATATCTTTTATCTCTTTGAAAGCCAATAAAAACTGATAGAGACCTTCTAATCTAGGATCATTAGCTAGTTCCTGGTCGTGGATTTCTATTGTTGTGGGATCTGTACCTAATTCAAAAAGTCCAATCCTTAGCAGATAATAGATAAGGAGCATCCCTTGAGTGTAATATTCGGAAGCTTCATACAGAGTTGTGATAAGAGTCCGTTTCTTTTCGGAAAAATCATTTTGGATACCGCTTAATTCTTTTTTAGCAAAAGAAAGAGTTTCCTTTCGTAACTCATGAAAGCTTTTATTAAAGATCTCTATTATCTCTTGTATTGATTCAATCTTGGCTTTTGGACGATGGGTATTCTTTTTCAAAAGTTCTTTACATAAGATATGCATCTTGTTTTTTGTAGCATGTTTTTTTAGTTGAAATAAGTCGGTCATAAAATGAATGACAAGCTGTCTTGTGTTGACAGTTCGATTCATGACCTTATCGACAAATTGGAATATCTGATCACTACCTCTGGTTGATCGATATTTCCTGTAATTTGCATCGATTTTATCATAACTTTTGTTTGCTTCTACGAGGAATTCTTCTCTTGAGATGTAACCAGGATTATTGGCTTTTTTTTCTTCTTCCAAAGCTGTGATGGAAAGATCAAGTATTGAAATAATTCGGTAAAGGATTTGTTGAGCGATAGAATTATCTCTTTTTATATATTCTTCGATGGAATCTTTGTTCCATTCTTTGGGAGGTTTGACTAGATTTTGTCTAGTGAGTCTTTTAGATAATTCATGATAAATTTTTTGACAGGAAGGGATATCTCTTTTATTCCAAGAGCTTCGAAAATTTTCTATTTCTGTTTGGATAGAGCTTTCCATTTTGTAGAAAAGAGAGAGATCTTGAGCAAACGATAATAGGGTTTTTATCTTTGAATTATCCAGTGTAAAATGGGGGATTGATTGTGTGGGGAAGAGCACAAACAGAGGAAAATCTATTCCACTAGAAGTTGCTTTTTCAGAAAGAGAAAGTGAGGAAAAAGCTCTTTTTTCTACTGAGAGTAGATGAAAGGAATCGTCTCCACTTCCCCCTTCATGAAGAAGAGTGATTATCTGTTGTATATCTTGTACTAACTTTTGAGCCATAGGCTTTTCTGATGGGACTGATGCTAGAATCGAAGATACTTTTCCTAGAAAAACCTCTTCTTGAGGCTGGCATTTTTTCCCATACATCCTTACTGGACCTTCAGGTAGAGATAGAGTTGGATGGGGAAAAGTAAAAAGTCTGATTAAATATCCAACCAGCATTTGCTCTCCTACATAACTGTTATAGAAAGAGAAGAACTCATCTCGCCATGATATCTTTTGACCAAGAGCTTCGAGCTCGGTCATTGACTGGTATAGTGAGAAGAATGCAACTTGGTAAAAGGGGATATAATGTATACCTTTCCATTGTTTCACTACTTTTAAAGCTGACTCCAGGAGAAATGGGTGCTTTTTGTACCTTTCTCCTAAACAGAGTTGCAAATTTTTTTGCAAGGCTTTAGCAGTAATAGAGGTAGCCTGCTCAGGTCGACGTTCTTGCACTGAGGAAGCCGCTTCCTCCCGATTTTGAGGGAGATTTTGACTGAGTCTTTGGGATATGGGAGAAGTCATAAATAGTATAAATTTGTTTAATTTTTAAAAAAATTATATAACAAATTGTAATTAATTTGAATTAAATAGTTTGGTTAAATTAAAATAATTTATATTACTTATATATAGTAATTTAGAGTCAAGCCGGAACTATCCATTCTGATTGGACTCACTATCCAATAGAGCTTCGACCTCTTTGGCAAGGCTATTTTTTGTTCCTTTTGCTAAAGGGCCGTGGGGTATGGAAACGGAATTTCCTCCTAGATAAAAGAGGTGGTGACTTCCTTTTCCAGGTTTAGGGGTAAAACCCAAATCTTCCATTGCTTGCAAGACTTTTCGAAGTTTAGGATTTCTATGCCTTAAGATAGCCAAGGCTTCTGTTTTTTTCTTCTCAATCGAAGAGCTATCTACAGAGGGAGCATTCTCATTAGAAGAGGTTTTTCTTTCACTTTCTATTGTTGAGGAAGAAACGGATTCTTTTCTTTCCTTATCCATCTCTTCGTTTTCCGTTGGTTCATTCTTGAGTTTTGCCATCTGATGGAAGAGAGATTCTTTCTTTTCTGTTTCTCCAGTAACCCTTTTTTTCTTCTTTTTTTTCTTTTTCTTTTTAGCTACTGCTGAAGTTCGATTATTTGTTGGATAGGGAATTCCTCGAATTTTTTGAATGGTTTCAAGAAAATAAGCAAGACCTAGTAACCTCTCATCTTGTGCGTTCTCTAAATCAAGACGATCTTTTGCTGTTTTTTTCCCTGTCAGCTCTTCAAAAGAGGCTAGTTTCATCAGATAAAAGATAAATAGTATCGAATGGATGATGAAATTGGTTTCCAATCGAATAGACTGAAGAATATC
>CAYPKB010000043.1:0-9173 GCA_964411185.1 uncultured bacterium | reverse complement strand
GATTATCAGGAATTTTGAATGAATGAAATGAACCCCAAGAATTTTCTTGGTATAGCTGATCTGAAAATTCCGGTTTTTCTCCACAAGGCCAACCATAACAGTAGAATAGAGTCCTCTCTGAAGGCTGTAAAATCTCTGCACTTACAGTTCCCCATGGAAATGGTTGATATCTATCACTCTTGCTTCCCCTTGTCCCATGATTACAGATCGAAAATCCCCACGCTTCCAACAAAGGATTTGTGAGAGGATCACGCTCCCTATTAGCATGGTCAGATAGGATTTCTCCGATTTTATTCACATCAATGGTTCCTTTCCACTTTTCACACAACTCCTTACCACGCAAGAGGCGCGCTCCATTATTGTTACTATTATTTCTAGCTGCTGCAATATTATCATTGTATTTCAATTTACTTTTGGATTGATAACAGTTCACTGCGAATATAGCACCAGATTGATCTTTATCATAACGACAAACTATCTCAATACCAAATCCGCCTGCTTCAATATGTGCTATTTTACCTATACGGTCGGCTAATAATATCGAGAAAGGAGGGTGAACAGCTTCGACCTCTTTCATCAAGTCAATTGCTTCTTCTACATTTTGACAATTTTCCATTAGTTTTTGGATTAGCAGAGAAAAAGAGATTCTATTTTTTTTTAGAGAATATTCTTTATTCTCTAACAACATAGCACATGTGAAAGCTAAACCAGATTCATTCAGACCTCGGGATGTGTCACCTTCTCTGCAAAAAAAACCTCTTTCAGCAAAAGAAGGAGCTCTGGTTGTAACAAGCTCAGTTCCAATATGCGAAAGACGACCTGGAGGATGCAAAGAACGGACAATTGTTCGTATATCATATGGATCATCACTCACACTGCCCAGTAAAGCTTCACCATTTTTTGTATAATCATTTCCGGTAACTCCAATCAAAAAACATCCCATATCGATTTGTGAAATTTGTTTTTTTATCAATACCACATGATGCGGTCTATCACCAGAAAAAAAAGAACGGGAAAGAGATTCTACACTTCCGAAGAGATCACTCTTTTTAGATAAAGAAATGAAAAAGATTGTATTAATATAATATAAATTTTTTTATATCTTTTGAGTAAGAGAATAAGTGAGACACTATGACAACTTTTATTCATCCTCAAAGAGCTGTTTTCCTTTCTGTGGAGCTCGAAAAAGATCCACCTTGGCAAAAAGAATCGGTTTGGAAACGATGGACAACAGAACTTCGCATTAAATTTCATGAGATCGTAGGAGAATATATTGTTCCACTTGTAACAGACCAAGATGGTAGTTTTATCCAAAGAGTTCCTATTACTCATATGGTTGCTAACGAAGAAGAAAGTAAATCGATGACTATCAGGACATCAGAAAAGGAATTACGAAGAATGCAGGTCCATCTGATCTACAGGGGTCCTACTCAAACTTCAGCTGAAGCATTGATTCAAGCATCGATTCCACTTAACCTCTCTATACCAAAAAAAATATTTTCCGGTCGATACTCCCTATATGTCACAGAAGGTCTTTGCGCTGAATTGAGTTTGAATGAACTCTTATCTAAGACAAACACCTTGGTAGAAAAAAGAATCACAATAATAAAAAATTTTTTTTCCTTTTTTCAGGAGGAGATAACTTCCACGATGCGACTTTCTTTTTCCCCAGTAAAATTATCCGATGCCCAAGTAATGGAGTCTGTAAGAAAACTGGAAAATTCTTTTCTTCCACTTGTGAGTTGTTTTCCTGATTCTCTCATTACCATCTTTGCTAAAAAACTCCTTGAACTGGAAATTGCTAAACCCATTCTAGTAGAAAACGCTATTGGCAGAGAACAGGAAGATGAAAGAAAAGATGTGAGCCCAAAAGAAAAAAAGAGGAAAGAGGCGACTGCAAATGAGGAAGAGAGAAAAGAAGTAATTTCCTACCTAGTAAAGCAAATTGCAGGTCAACAATTGGCTGGAACTATGAACCGAGCCTTGCGTCACCTACACAAGAAACAACTCTCCCATCCCGAGATAGAAAAAATGAAAAGGCTTTCACATAATTTTGCTCAAAAAATAAAAAGTCAGCGATTGGAAAATAGCTCTGCTTCTGAAAAAAATTAATGGTAAAACCTATCATTTTTTGTTATAAGCTTATTCCTTTTCGATGAAATCGATAAAATAATAAATTTTTTACAAACCTATTAGGTATCTTATGTTTCGGAAAATGCCTTTCTTACTACTTCTTGAAATCCTTTTTATCGGATTAGTTCATAAATGGATACCTGTAGAAATCAAATCGATTTTTCTAGGAATCAGCCTCTCTCTCAAGTCATTCATTATTTTCATCTTACCTTGTATTATTTTTGGCCTTATCTTCAAAACAGCTGTCCAACTTTCTCGAAAAGCTTCTAAATTTATTCTTATCATTTTGCTCTCCATTGTTCTTTCTAATTTCATTTCGACGTTAATCAGTTATGGAATCGGTTCTACTATCTATCAATTTGATCTTTCCATGGTATTTCCCCACGAAAGTTCTTTACTGAAACCAAAAGGAGCTTTTTTTCTACCTAAATGGATAGACAATGGATTAGCCATGATTGGAGGTCTTATTCTTGGTTCTATTCTGGGTATTTGGAAACCAACTTTCGCTTCTAATATTGCTTTGTATCTAGAAAAAAAAATCAACAAAACACTGCAACTATTTATTTACATTATTCCTCTCTTCATTGCTGGTTTTGTAATTCAGATGAACCATGACCAGATTCTTGGCCATATTATTCAGAACTACGGGCTCATTTTTGCTATTATTGGCTCTACAGTTTTTGCCTATATTTTTTTCCTATATCTTCTTACGAGCAGACTACAAAAAACTTCTTTTATAGAAAGTATCAAGAATATGATGCCCGCCTCTATCACAGGATTTGGAAGCATGTCGAGTGCTGCAGCCATACCTCTTTCCATTGTAGGTGCTGAGAAAAACTCTCGAAATCCAGACCTGGCACGTTCTATCGTTCCAGCATCAGTAAATATACATTTAATTGGCGATTGTTTTGCTATTCCAATACTTGCTTTTGGAGTTCTTAAAAGCTTTGGTGTGACTGATCCCTCCTTTATGAGCTATCTAGTCTTTGCTTCTTATTTCGTCTTAGCAAAATTCTCTGTTGCTGCCGTACCTGGAGGGGGAATTCTTGTAATGCTCCCTATCCTTGAAAATTACTTGGGATTCAACTCAACTATGCTTTCACTCATCACAGCCCTTTACATCCTTTTTGATCCCGTCATCACATGCGCCAATGTACTTGGTAATGGAGCTTTCTCTATGGGGCTTAGTAACTTGTTACAGCCAAATAGGAAAAAGAAAGTAGCTTCTCAAATGTAGGATACAGTGGTCAAATATCACTCTATCGTTTACGATTTTAACCTAACAATGCGAGAAATGACAATGGACAGCTCTTTTGGCAGTGATAATTTTTCAGGAATACATCCTAAAGTATTAGAAGCAATAGGCAAAGCAAATAGAGGTCATTCATTAGCCTATGGAGCAGATGATTGGACAGAACAAGTTAACCAACTATTTAAAAAAATATTTGGAACTTCTGCTGAAGCCTTTTTAGTATTTAATGGAACTGCTGCCAATGTCTCTCTTTTAAAACAAGTATTAGAACCTTGGCAGGCTATCATTTCTCCAGATACGGCACATATCTGGACAGATGAGTGCGGAGCGGTGCAGGCCAATGTAGGATCTTCTATTTTGCCTGTACAAGGCTATAATGGAAAAATCAGACCAGAGCAGTGCGAGAAATACCTTTCTGCAAAAGGAGATCAACATCATGTACAACCAGAGCTTGGAACCGTCTATACTATCGAAGAGTTGCAAGAACTTTCTGCTTTTGCTCGCAGAAACCACCTCCTATTTCATGTTGATGGCGCGAGATTGAGTAATGCTGCTGCTTCTTTGGGAGTCTCTTTACGAGCTATAACCACAGATGTTGGAGTAGATCTTCTCTCTTTCGGAGGAACAAAAAATGGTCTGATGGGAGTAGATGCTGTAGTATTTTTGCGAGAAGGCCTTGCTAACCAATTTAAATATGTTAGAAAACAGCAACTACAACTGGCCTCGAAAATGCGTTTTTTAGCAGCGCAAATGATAGCCCTTTTAGAAAATGATTTATGGCTTAGAAACGCTTCTCATTCCAATGCCATGGCTAAGCTACTAGAAAATGAGCTTCGCAACCATTTTCCAGAATTCCATATTCTCTATCCTGTGGAATCCAATGCAGTTTTTGTTCAACTTCCATCTATGGAAATCATGCAAGAGCTTCAAAAAAAGAGCTTTTTTTGGATTTGGAACCATGAAAAACTCATAGCAAGATGGATGACCTCTTGGGATACAGATCCCTCTTTTATCTCCTCTTTTGTGGAAGAGATTAGAACCTTACAAGCTATTTCTTCATGAAAAGAAGAGATTAATTTCTTTATTGATTTTTCTATCTCATATATACATTGCTTTGATCTTTATCGTAGGTATAAAAAGATGCTTTTTTTTGATAGAACAACACTGTTTACATTACTTTCACTACTCCCTTTCACTTCCTCTTTTGCTCAGTCTACTCAAAAACAAGTAGATACAGAAAAGGCTTCTAAAAATCGATCTGCACAAGTTATACAATGCCATCCTCCAACTGGCATATCTGTAAGAGGATCTTGGGATCTCTATACAACAGCAAGTTTTACTTATTGGAATCCCTACCAAGAAAATATGGAACTAGGAATTATTGCAGACAATAGCGATCCTACTATCTTTATTCTGAATGGAAATTTCAAAAGCCTCGATTTTGATTATCAACCTGGTTTCACAGTTGGTATAGGTACCAATGTTGATCGAGGTAATTGGGATCTCTATCTGCAATATACCTGGTTTCGAGGGACAGATGATATAGAGATATCGCTAAATCCTGCAGGAAACAATGTTCTTATTCCAAAGTGGGAAATTCCCGATGTCGCAAGCCCCTCCTATTTCGGAGGAAAGGAAAAATGGCGTCTTCAAATGGATCTATTGGATTTTGAAATGGGATCTGACTATTGCATTACAACAGCTCTTTCTTTTCGTACTTTTTTTGGAGCACGTGCAGCGTGGATCCGACAAAAAATCAGCGTTGAATATCTCAATGAAACAACTGGACTTCTTCTTAACCACAACGTATTTGCAAAACAAAGATCCAGATCATGGGCCATTGGCCCCAGAGCAGGTCTACAAAGTAATTGGATGTTAGGAAAAGAAATAAGATTTTATGGTAATGCTTCAGGAGATCTTCTTTTTACACAATACACAACGTTGAACATCGATCAACGAGCTACTACCTCCGCAGGTGCAGTCGCGACCAGTTCTCTCTATCATACTGGTCAAAATAACCTAAACTATCTAAGAGGTCATTTTGCACTGGATCTCGGATTTGGCTGGGGTAGATATATACACAAGAATGCTACACACATAGATCTCTCTGCTGAGTATGGTTTCCAAATATTTCTTGATCAAAATATGTTCCGTTTTTTCTTAGATGATCAATATTTAGCTACCAGCTTCATTCCTAATGGGAATCTTTACATTCATGGACTGAAAAGCACTCTCCGACTTGATTTTTGACAGGCTCTTTTTTCTTGAAATTCTTTAAGTTAATGTTAAGAAATTAAAAATTTTCTTTGATTTGATTTTTCTTTTCATGGTTCAATACATCTGATTCTTTTTTTCAGGTCCTAATCTGACTAGGCAAGCGGAGGCTTAATGATTCAGCGTGTTACCACTTTTCTTTTTTTTATACTCTTATTTTCTGTTAGAGGAGAATCTTCTAACTACGCTGAATTTTACGATGAATTTGTCGTAGAGAATAAAGCTATATTAGATGAAGGAGAGGGAATTAGTTCATCATCTTTTCCTCCTACTCCTCCTTCTCCGCCAGCTCAAGCTATTGCACCTGCTCCTAGGAAAGGATACTTCCCGGTTGTCATATCCAATACATCGACCCAACCTAATAGCGATGTCTATCTAATAGTAATCAATAACGGATTAACACAAGTTTTGTATTTACGTGGGAAATTTCCAGGTGAAATGGTAATTAGTTCTGTTACAAGCAGTACGTATACCCCTGACTACTCCTACACTCTTTCTTCTTTTCCTTCCTCTACCACTGGCGCCAATGATTTTCTATTTTACGTCCCAAATGAAATGAATTCAGGAAGAATTTATTTTTCTATAGGAAATCCCCTCTTTTTTCTAAATAATAATACCTCTATCACTGCACCCCAGAGTTTCTCCTTTCATGATCCTAATTTCAATGTTCTCTATGACTTTGCAGAGCTTACCATTACTAAAATTGTACCTCCTCCTCCTTCATCAGATATACGTTTTCAACCTTTTCTAGATACTACTCAGGTTGATAATTGGAGTCTCCCTATCATGCTAGGTCTATATTCTTTAGATCTGAAAAATCCAACAGTGAAAACCCCTTATCAACCTGCGGGAGCGCCTGCCACTAATTTTGCAGGATTTGCAGGAAATAGGGATACTCTACTCACCACTATAGTTTCGGGCTTAACCTCCCCCTGGGATAGACTGGCTCTTCCTTTTTACACAGATCCTTACTCTCCAGGTGCTCCTACAACTTATTTACGTGTACTTGCTCCTAAAACAGGCACCACTCAAACACTACCTCAACCACAAGCTGATTATTCTATTCCACAATTCCCACTCAACTACCTGACCACTCCTACTGACTTCCTCACTTTACTCTATAATTTCTATCCCGGCACTCCCTCTCTATACATTCAAGCAGATGGTGGTTCTAATGAAATCTATCGAGGTGTAGCATCAGGCAACATCTTTACTTTTACCTCTACTACTTCAAGTAGTCATAAACTTACTTTAGATAAATCAGCTATCACAGTATCCCAAATGTATGGTGGGGTTTTACCTTTTGTCAATATGGGGGCGCCATCGGGAGATGTGCCGATTATTCAAAAGTTTTTTGGAAGTGCCTTTGCCGTAGGTTTGCTCGGGGTTCCTTCCCTTTTCGATAGTTCAGCTGCACCTTTGAATGATGAGAATTTAACGGCTCATTTGCCTAGATCAGGAGGTCCCATTACCTCACCTCCCTACTATAATACTCCTGCCATCTTTCCTTCTTCCTCTTACGATTTGTATGCGGAACTGTTGCATGCAGTTGCTATTCTCCCTACCACGCCCCCTTATCCTTCCTCTCCTCCTCTACCTACAGTTGGTCTCTGTTATGCCTACGACTATGATGATGCTTTAGGGATGAGTTCTACTGTGGCCCCTCCTGCAACTACCCGCAACTCAGAAAATATTTATGCCATACTCACTTTAGGAGCTATACCCACATTGCCCACCGGTGTGTATGATGATCCAAATAGTTATGATTTGACTTTTACCTTTCCTCCCTCAGTAACATTCAAATATCGCCAAGGAACCAGCGGTCCTTTTATTACTGCTACCTCCCCTGCTTCTATTTCTTCAGTCACTTCGACAAAAAATAACCCTTTTCAGATTAGTCACAATGGACGGATCTTTAATGTATTTCCTAAGTATCAGTTTTTCCAACCCATTCAGCAATTTACTACTCCCTATAATGCGGTAATACAAGGTACGACCTTCACACCAAACGTACCTTCAGCTCCTACCGCTTTTACCATAGCGTTGCCCGGATAATGCATTTATTTTGGACTTATTATTGCAATCTGGTTAGGATGCACCTAAAGGATTTTTTCAACTCTGTCATTCCATATGAGAAAAAGATATACCGCTTTTTTACTCTTAGTCTTTTCCTGCTCCCTACTAGGAAAAGAGATTAGACAAAATCCACCAAAATGTAGACCCACTCACACTGCTAATAATGAAAAGGAAAAAAGCTCCTATCTACTCATAGGTGGCAATTATAGTCATGTAGATATCGAACCAAGTGAGAACTCTTCTCTACATGGCAATTTAGGCGGCATAAACACTCTCTATGAATATCAACCGAGAAATAATCTATATGCCGGACTGTTTTTTCATTGGCGCCAAGGGAACACCTCCGGTTCAAATGGAACCGTTTTTCTGACAGATTTCAATATGGCCGAAAGATTTGGATATACATGGGGAGAGAATCGATGGATGACAACTCTTTTTACCGGGTTTGGTCTTAGGATCCTCAACCATCATCAAAAGTTCCAAGATGGTTTTGCATCCAGTTCTGTAAAGATAGACTATTACGAATTCTATTTTCCTGTAGGAGGCAAGGCGGCATATGCTTTTGCTTCTTGGTTCACTTTAGGTATGAACCTAACTTGGATGGCTCAAGCTTTTCCCTCAGCTCAAATTCGTCCCTTCGGTGGTGCTTATTGGGAACTTTCTCATACTTTTGCCAATTTTCTTGTTGAACTTCCTCTTACCTTCCGATGGTTGTCTAATCCCTCTTTTTTACTAGCCATCGCTCCATTTTATGAAAGATGGGAAGATGGTCATTCCACTGCTGCCACTAGCACAGGAATTCCTCTTGGATTGCAAAAAAATAGTTATAACTTCATTGGCGTCAACTTAAATATTATCTATTCTTTCTAAGAGCTAATCTATTCCTGATTACCAGAAAAATTATATCATTTTTGGTATAAGCAAAGTTTTCTTTGATTTAATTCTAAAAAATATTTTTTGAACAAATAAAAACTTTGTAATAATATACTAAAATAAAAACAAACACATATGAACCAATAATTATACAAACAGAGAATATAAAACAGTCATGGTACATTGATTAAAAGTTTTTATTCAAAAATGTATTTTTTTGTTCTTCAATGCAAAAAAAATTTATTTATATAAATAACTTGATTACAAAGAATTATAAACAATTCATAATCAGTAATATAAAAAAATCCAAAGACTCAAATTATTTATAATAAACGATTTGTGTAACTTTGCAAATTAAAAAATTAAAAAATATCATTTAATTGTGTATAATATTCAATGTTGTTGAATTAAAAAAACGGAGTAATTAAATGAACAATGTATCTAGAGTATGTTTTAGTACACCACCATCTAGTAACCCTTCTTCCATAAAACAAAGAATCAGGAAAAAATTTTCAACTGGAAGTAATCCAGACATAATATATAACCCAACTCTCTCAACAGTTAG
>CAYPKB010000042.1:8595-9201 GCA_964411185.1 uncultured bacterium | reverse complement strand
AAAACAACTATAGCCACCTACAATCCTAAAAAAGATGAGCCGGAAATATCCTATGAGCCTGTTGACATAAGACACTTTAAGCCCGTAAAAAGAGAATATACGACAGCAAAAAAGGTGGAACCGGAAATTTCCAATGTTCCAAAAAAGATAGAATTACCTTTATAAGATGGGCAAAAAATTTACTCTTAGGATTTTACGAGGCACTCCCACAAAACAATATTGGGAAGAGTTTTTATTAGAATCCTATCCCGGCATGAATCTCATCTCCGCTCTAATGGAGATACAGGAAAATCCGGTAAACAAAAAAGGGGAAAAAAGCACGCCAGTAGCCTGGGAACAGGGATGTTTAGAAGAGGTGTGTGGTTCTTGCTCGATGTTGGTCAATGGGAGGCCAAGACAATCTTGTACTGCCTTGATAGAGCCCTATTTAGCAAAAAGTGATACCATCATCTTAGCCCCTTTTACCAAATTTCCTCTTATAAAAGATCTCTGCGTCGATCGATCCTCTATGTTTGAGACCTTGCAAAAAGTACACGCTTGGATCGATGCCGACGGATCTACCGAACAAGGATTTGGTCCTAAAGTTTCACCTGACGTCCAACAAAA
>CAYPKB010000042.1:2834-8585 GCA_964411185.1 uncultured bacterium | reverse complement strand
AACTCTATGTTCTTGCTACCTGTATGACTTGCGGTTGTTGTTTGGAAGGATGTCCCCAAGTCAATAAACATTCTAAATTTATTGGACCTGCAGCTATCTCCCAAGTGAGATTGTTCAATTCTCATCCCACCGGAAAGATGAACAAGGCGAATAGACTCCGCCCCCTTATGGAAGAAGGAGGAATAGCAGATTGTGGTAATGCTCAAAATTGTCAGGCTGTTTGCCCAAAAAAAATTCCTCTTACCGAATCTATAGCCCTAATGGGAAGAGAGACGACCAGACAGGCAATTGCAGATTATAAAGAATTGCCCGATACAGATGAAAAATAATATCCATTCGAGTTATTATATTCGCATAAGCTCTGTGGATTAGGATAGCCTTAGACTTTTATGTCCGTCAGCTACAATCTATCCATTAAGGGATCACAAAATCAGAGCTAGGCCATAGGAGAAGTTAATCTTTTCTAATAGCCTCCTTTGAGGAGTGAACCCACCTTGTTTAAGCAGGTTGACTGCGCATAGCTAAGGTCCTATTCGCGGAGCTTCTTTCTATACAAAAGATACAGATTTTCTGTGAGGTATTTCCAGTAGAGGAACAAGTTCAGATAACTCCTTTTCTTCTACTCCAAATTGCTTTTCCAGTTCACACTTTAGCTGGCCAATCAACCATTTCTCATTTTCTACATATGGATGCATAGGTTCCAAAAATGTAAGATGGTCTCTTTTTTGCCGATAGGATGGCTCTTTTGCAGGGTGTAACAGGAGGGACATCAAATTAGGATCGAATTGTAACAAAAAAGTAGTGTGGTGAACAAACCGGTCTTTTTTGAGATATTGAGCATTTCCCCCGCATTTTTTTTCATGAATGACATAATCATTTTCACGCAAAGAAAATCCAGGGATTTGCCAGGCCCTTAGGTAGATATTTTCAGCCCAACGATGTATCGCTTCTGGATAAAATGAGTCAAAATAATGATCTTTTCCTACGATGAAGCTGATAAATAGGGTGTTTTGATCTACAACTACACATCCTCCACCGCTATAGCGTCGGATGAGTGGAACTTTTTTCTTTTTGGCTGCTATCTCATCTACCAATTCAGAAGCTTTTCCCGAGATGCCCATTACAATAGAGGGAGGAGATCCCTTGTTGATAATACAATAGGAAGCTTCATTTGTTCTGAGAAGAGCCTCTTCTAGTTGCAATTGCTGATAAATAGGATAAGAATCTAACTCTACCCAATGAAGTGGCATGTTATTCTCCTTTGGATACAAGAGCTAAAAGATAGGAGATATCTGCATAGGTAACTCCATAGATTCTGGAGGCAGAGGCAAGTGTTTGAGGCTTGAATCTATCTAGTTTTTCTTTTGCTTCTTGCTTAAGACCGGGTAATGCCAAATAATCCATATTGGGATCAAGTCGGATTTTTTCTAATTCTTGCAGCCGCTTTACCTCTTTTTCCTGCCTTTGAATATATCCTTCATATTTGAGTAGATATTCAATGTTTTGGTTTACCTTATCACCGTGATCTATCACTTTTTCATGTAGAGGGATCAGCTGTTCGTAGGATATTTCTGGTCTTCGTAAAAGCGTAGCTAAAGTATACATTTTTCCTTCATAAGAAATCCTAGTAGTACGGAGGATGTCTGTCTGCGTAGCTATTTTCTTTTCTTGCTCTAAGACATTTTCATACTGATCTTTGGTAATCAGTCCAAGCTCATATCCATATTTTCTGAGTCTCAAATCAGCATTGTCTTGTCTTAATAAGAGACGTTGTTCTGCTCGAGAGGTGAATACCCTATACGGTTCATAAATTTCCATGGTAGTAAGGTCATCAATCATCACTCCTATATAGGATTCTGCTCGTGATGGAAGGAAAGGAGCTTTTCCTGCACAAGATAAGGCGGCGTTGATTCCTGCTATCAATCCTTGCGCCGCAGCCTCTTCATAGCCTGTTGTTCCATTGATCTGACCTGCAAAATAGAGTCCCTGTATTTTCCTTGTTTCCATGGAGGGAAATATCTGAGTAGAGGGGCTATAATCATATTCGATGGCATAAGCCGGTCGCATAATTTGAGCTTTTTCCAGTCCCGGGATCGTTTTTATCATTTCCAGTTGTAGATCAAAAGGAAGACCTGTAGAAATTCCATTCACATAGATCTCTTCTGTCTGCAGACCTTCCGGCTCCAAAAAAATCTGATGTCTGGACTTATCCTGAAATCGTACTACTTTATCTTCTATTGAGGGGCAATATCTAGGACCTACACCTTGGATATTCCCGGAATACATAGGTGAATGATGAAGTGATGACCGGATGATCTCATGTGTTTTTTCGTTAGTATAGGTGATATAACAAGGCAACTGAGGCATTCGTGGAGCTTTTTCATCAAAGGAGAAATAGACATCATCTTCTCCCTCTTGGATTTCCAATGGTCTGAAATCTATACTTTTTTGGTTGATTCGTGGGGGGGTGCCGGTTTTCAGTCTTCCTAAAGTAAAACCTAATTCTTCTAGATTTTTTGAAAGACCAACAGAGGCATTTTCTCCTCCTCTCCCTCCACTTTGCTGAGATTGTCCTATATGGATCAATCCGCGCATAAAAGTTCCTGAGGAGAGAATTACAGTTTTACCTTGATAGAAGATACCATCTTTGGAAAGAATGCCTTGGATCCTATCACCTTTGACCTGAAAGGATTCGACCATACCTTGTTTGATCTCCAAATTAGGAGTTTTTTCAAGGATATGTTTCATGAGAGTTTGATAGGCAATTTTATCCGATTGGCATCTAGGAGCTCTTACAGCTGCTCCTTTTGATCGATTCAAAAGTCGAAATAAAATTCCTGTACGGTCAGCTATTTTGCCCATGATACCTCCTAGGGCATCAATTTCGCGTACAAGATGGCCTTTTGCTGTCCCGCCAATGGAGGGATTGCAACTCATTTTACCAATGGTATCAAGATTTATCGTCAAAAGTAGAGTGCGAGCGCCCATTTTCGCTGATGCGTGAGCGGCCTCACACCCAGCGTGACCTGCTCCTATGACGATAACATCATAAATTTCGGGATAAGTCCACATAGAGATGAATAGCTTAGATTAGAGCTATTTTTTCTTTTTATGACGATCGCGGCGTCTTCGCTTCTTTCTTTTATGTTTAGCGATTTTAGCTCTTCTTTTCTTTTTTACCGAAGACATCAGTTCCTCAAATTAAAGATGGAACTATTCTACTTTTTCGGCTTTTTATCGTAAAGGATTTCTATGAAGGCTCATTCTGACAAGAAATAATTTGACCTATTTAAAAAGAAAAGTGTCAAAATATTTCTATTTGGCAGTTTTTTCTTTTTCTTGTTTTTCATAAGAAAATTGCAGTAGAATCCTCTGCCCCTTTTATAAACCAAAAAATAAGGAAACTATGATGGCTATAACAGTCAAAGAACAACAAACTCGAATGATTACGCTCCTTCAGAGTGCGCATCAAAACATCGTAAAAAAGAAAGGATGGAAAGATTTTACTGAAAAGCTCCGTTCTAACTCTATGGCAAAAACTGCTATTAAAACTCAGAGTCTATTCAGACTATTTGCCGATCCAGTTTGGCAAGAAGAGAAAACGAAGAGCGGACACAAATGTTATTATCATTTAATTACCAGAGAGAGAATCGGTTTTTCTAATCACCAAAAAAATATCAAAGCAGGTGCGGCCATCTCCATCCTAAATAATGTACAAAAGATAATGGATATTCTTGCTAATGAAATTTTTCTGATCAAAAATTGGAGTATAGAGCCTGATTATCAAGCTTCTCTAGAAAGATGGACAGAATGGCAAAAATAAATTCTCATGAATTATTTGGCGAAAAAGCTTCAAAGGCTTCACTATTTTCTTCTTCTTGATCAGCAGTATAATCTTTGAATTGAGCATATTCCTTACGATAGACTAGATCGATATTACCAATGGCACCATGTCTGTTTTTAGCAACGATTAGTTCTGCCATCCCTGGTTTGTCGTAAGGATCGTAATAATCTCTTCGTAGAAGAAACATTACTATATCTGCATCTTGTTCAAGACTGTTATGCACTATGAAATCATTGGCTACAAAATTGTGTACTCCAGGCACAGTTGCATCATATACATCTTCAGTGCCTAGCTGAGATATTGAAGAAATTTCATCCCAATAAATATCCGAATCAGCCAATGAATGAAGTTTTTTATTTTCGAGAAGGTGAGATAAGGTTAATAGTCTAGTTCTTGAAATTCCTGATTTATATAATGAACTTCCACAATAAGAAGTATTCAATTTTTTGCAGACTTCTCTCCATGTCATTTTTTTCTGATTTTTAGCTGTTTTTACATGTAGTCTCCAAGCTTCTTTAGGTATGACATCGGAATTTGGGTTTGGATTAATCTGAGATAGGAACTTGAGGAATAAAGGAATATTTTCACCTCTTTTTCCAATGCATCCTATGTTTTTAAGGAATTTGCTTTGATTAATGCTGCCTTCAACATAGACATGGTGCATTAATCGATAATTTTTCTTTTGTGAAGTACGCAGGGAACTTTGGATGCCAACACTTAAAAGTAAATGTTGTACTTGCGAGGCTAATATAGGACTAGACGAAGAATAGTAAATGCTGCATGAAGTTTTTCTCCCCTTGATGTTTTTTTCACGAATATTCCCATCAGTTGCCCAAAGATGCTTCAAAAATAATAAACGATCTTCTTCCTTACAAGAAAAAACATCAAGAGGCACTTTTTTTTCATAAGATCGTGCTCTGTTAATGCCTAATTTTTGAAACCACGTTGTGATGGGATGAAAAGAATTGTGTGTCAGAGGTGCTGGACTAGGAAGATATAAATGGAACCAGTTTTTTTGCTTGACTTTTCTAGAGTTAATTCCAAAAAGAAGTTGTGATGCATTAGATACAGCAGCAATGTTTTCTAAATCTGAGCTAGTATAATGGTATGGCTGTTTTGGTAAAATGCAATCATCTCCAAGTAAATGAGCTAGTAGTATCAGCTCGTTTTTTTTTAAAGATGATTTTTTGGGATTAGTATTCAAAATGCGGGGGATGGCTATCCGATCTCCAATATTCAATTGATCCACTCTTGTCCAGCCTTCAATCTTATAGAATGGATGATTAGCGCTTGCTTTGATTTTTCGACCACTTTTTGTTTTGATTTCAAAGACAGTTTTTTTTCCTGAGTAGAAAACCTTTGTCATTGGATGAGGTTTAATTTTCAAGTTTTGGTCCATTGCAAATACTTGGATGGGTATTTGCTCTTTTCTTTCTGCTAGTTCTTTGATCGTATATAATTTACCTGATTTTGCATCTTTGATTAAAGTATCAGCAGATAAACAACCAGATTCTCTCAAGTCACTCATCATTGGTCTATGGCTGGGTCTCTCTTCTACTTTTCTGGATAACTGAGCAACACAAAGGATGGGAATGTTTAATTCTCTAGCCAAGGTTTTCAAGAGACGTGAAATTTCTGAAATCTCCATTTGTCTATTTTCCATAGACCGGAGAGTTCCTGATCCTGAGATAAGTTGAAGATAATCTATGATTAAAAACCCAATATCATGGGCTTCTTTCATTCTTCGGGCTCTTGATCTCAGCTCTGTAATTTTAAGTCCAGGTTGGTCGTCTATTACCATAGTATGTTCTTGCATCTGCTTAACGGCACCAACAACCCTTTGATACTCCATGCCACTGAGGGATCCTGTGACAATTTTTTCAGATTCTACTTCAGATTGGGAACAT
>CAYPKB010000042.1:0-2824 GCA_964411185.1 uncultured bacterium | reverse complement strand
GTGGACAAGCTGATCTGCACTCATTTCTAATGAAAACATACCTACTGGAATTTTATTGACGAGGCATAAATTTTCAGCGAAATTCAATGCTAAAGCAGATTTTCCCATGGCAGGTCTAGCAGCTAAAATCATTAAGTTGGAAGGATTGAATCCATTTAGCATTTTGTCCAGATCTCTGAAATGAGTCACAATTCCGGTGACTTTATTTGCCTCAGGTCCTTTTTCCAGATAATTTTTTTGTCTTTCTTCCAGTTCCTTCAAAAAAGGAACGCCCGACTCAGCTTTGAGACCTGATAAAATATCTTGGATAGTTGCACCGCTTTGTGTTTGTGCAGAATTAGCAATATGAAAGAATCGAGACTGAGCTTGATCTAAAAGAGAAGAGACATCTTCTTTTTCTTCCACAGCCTCTTTCTCTGTAGTTTTTGCAGCTTCGATCATTCTCCGTAGCAAGGATTTTTCTTTGACTACTTTTGCATACTCTTCAATATAGGCAGAAGTACCTGCATATTGAGCCAGTGAGGTTAAAAATCCCGTACCTCCCACTTGATCTAATACTTTATCTTTCTTTAACTCTTCTGCAACAAGGAGGATGTCTGCAGGCTTGTCTTCTTTATACAAGCGCTTTAGAGCAAGAAAAATCTTTATCTTCTAAAAGATCACAACCAGTATTTAGGCTATTGATACTGGTTAGCATGGAACCAAGTACCATCATTTCTGACTCTTTAGAATTAGGAGGTGTTTGTGCAAACTTTTTTGTCATGGGGCTACTAGTTTTATAGCAGATTCGAGAATCTATTCAAACCAATAAGATGGGGGAGTTTCTAAAAACTCTTCTATGGATATTCCATGATCTCCAATTAAAAGGGTTTTTCTGGGTTGAAGAAATTTTCTGGGTTCTTTGACTCTTTGTAACACTTGTTGAAAAATTGGACGTCTTTGCATTATTTTTTTACTCAGTATATTGAGTGATTTTACTCAATTTATTGAGCAAAGTCATTATTTTTTTTGCTAGCAACTGATATTCAATTAGATAAGTAAAAGCAAATGGTTCTATGTGGACTGTTTCCCATATTCTATTTTTGCGGGTTCTTTGCTTCCTTGATACAAGTAATGACCACCGCTTTTTTGAATAATAGGATTAGGATCAGTGAAGGGGATTCCTTCTTTTATCCCTGTTACTTTTTTCTTATTTCCAGCAATGGTGAGAGTCCCATTGAATATGGGAATCACTCTTATAGAAGAGTTATCTTTAGGTGGTTTTCTTTCTGAAGAGGGGGCACTTTGGTCTTCTTTTCTTGATACAACGAGACGATTATTTCCTATAGATTGACGAGGCTTTGCTAGGTTCACCTTTTGATATTCTCTACTTGAACAGCCAAAACTTGAAGTAGATCCTGGCATTCTTCCATCGGGCAAATCTCGGAGTAGACTCAAAGTATCGAAATGAGCCCAACAAAAGTTGGGAACATGAGATCCCTCAATTTTATGATTTTTAGAAATACATCCAGAACTGAGGTAGCTCAAAAATCGAAGGCCGGAAAAATAATCTTTCACACCTTCTTTTTTCATTTTTTTTTGTAGATCTCGTGCAATCAATTCATCATTGCTCCGTAAAAACTGTTGGAGTTTCCAACGAAAAAGAGCATGCGGCTTACTGTTGATTTTTTTATCACAACTTTTCTGCAGTGTGCGAAGAAAGGATAATGTAAAAAAGTAAGAGGTCTCTTTCTTTTCTATGAATTTCCAAAAACAGGTAAAGCGAGAAGGGTTTTCTTGTTGTGCATCTGTTAGAAAAAATTCTTCTAAAGCAGATCTCACTTTTTTTCCTTTTTCAAGTTTAGGAATCTCATCTGAAGTAAAGAAAGATCGATTCAATTCCAAAGTGGTATAGACAAAAGTTAGAAAGGAATCTACTTCTTCATCTTTCAACAAAGAAAAACACTCGGATAGATCATTTTTATCCAATTGATCTTCTCTTTTGCTCCAGAGACGTTGAAAAGTATCAAGATCACTTGCAAGAATTTTATGAAAAGCGTGGGCATATCCTAATTTCTTCATGCGTGAGTAAAAACCGGAATCCATACATGCTTCTACTATTTGTAAGCTTTTGGATGCTATTATGTGTTGAATGATCTTCTTTTCTACATCGTTATTTTCCAGAAGTTGTATGAAAGATAGAAAAGAGGTGACTTCTGAGAGTTTTAACTCTTCCAGCTGCTTACTTTTTTCCTCCAGTTGATCGTTGGATATCTGTAAACGGTCCCAGGTTAGGGTATCTAGCAACCTGGTGCTAAAAGGAAAATTTTCTAAGGTTATTTGTTGGTAAAACTGGTTGAATTGATTGTTATGAAATTGAGAGAGAAGCTCTACCTCTTTCGATCTAACAAGAGAAAGAGATAGATGGGCAACCGATTGTGGATTTTCACATTGAAAAGTCTCCGTTTTAGAAAGAGAAAAGGTTTTTGTATCTTTGAGGAGTCTACCTGTAGTTGTGTAAATTGGGAGGGTTCCACCTAGATGATAAACTACTGCCTCAGAGAAAGAAAATTCTTCTTTACCTAATGCTTTTTGATAAATTTTCCGGATCCTTTCTGCTAGCTTTTTCTCAAATTTGTTCCGAATACTTTTTATGTTTCGCTTTTGGATAAATTTTTGGAACTCCTTGTGTAATTGGAGATCATCTAACAAACCAAGACCTGTCTCCTTTTTATAAAATTTGTCCATTCTTTGAATCATTCCTTTGATGATAGGAAGAGTTTTTCCTGAAAAATCAGGGATATCTATGTAATTTTTTTGCAGATAGGTCAGAGGAATAGTGATT
>CAYPKB010000041.1:0-9292 GCA_964411185.1 uncultured bacterium | reverse complement strand
TTCCACAGAACAGAAGATCCTTCTTGGAATCCTGAAAAAACAGAAAAGCTTTTTTCTCTTTTTGACAAACAAATGCAAAGACAAGAAAAAGGCTATTTGGCTATCCATCCAGATAGTCATACGATGGATCCAAGCGAAAAAGAACATGCTACCTCCCTGCGCATTTTAAAAGCCTTTGCTAAGAGTTTAGATGCTCACAGCGCTTTTTTTAGTGAAGAGGAAGCGAAACAGATGCGACTTAGCTTGGAAAAAGAGTTCGAAGGATATGGCATTGTAATGGCAGAAGGATTAGAGGGTGTCTACATATCTTCAGTGATTAAGGGGAGTCCAGCTGATAAATCAGGAAAAATTCAACCCAAAGATCTTGTTGTCCGTATCAATGGAAAGGCAACTAATAACCTATCCTTTGAAGAAATCCTAGATCTGATGAAGAGAGGAAGGAAAAAACGAGTAACCCTGGGAATCAAAAGCCATATGGGAGAAAGGGAAGTTACCCTCACTAAAGCACCTATAGTCATGGAAGGAGAAAGGTTGCAATATAGTTACGAGCCCTTCGGCAACGGGATTATAGGAAAAGTGACTCTTCACTCTTTTTATGAAAATGGAAATGGAATTACCGCAGAAAAAGATTTACGAGCTGCTATCCATAAAATGGAAAAAATCAAACCTTTGAAAGGTCTTGTTTTAGATTTACGAGAAAATTCCGGCGGATTTTTGAGCCAAGCTGTGAAAGTCTCTTCTATTTTTATCTCTTCTGGAGTGGTCGTTGTCTCAAAATATGGGAAACAAGAAAAGCACTACTTGAGAACATTGGATAAAAGAGCTACTTATACAGGGCCTCTCATTATACTTACTTCAAAAATGTCAGCATCTGCTGCAGAAATTGTAGCGCAAGCTCTACAAGATTACGGCTCTGCTTTAGTAGTAGGAGATGAGAGAACCTTCGGCAAAGGCTCTATACAATACCAGACAGTCACAGACTCTAAAGCGAAACACTTTTTTAAAGTTACCGTAGGTAGGTATTACACCGTCTCAGGAAGATCCACTCAAATTACAGGTGTCATCCCAGATATCGAGATGCCTACTCATTATGCTCCATTTACGATAGGTGAAAAATATTTGGAATACCCCCTACCTGCTGATAGAATTCCACCAGTCTATAAAGACAATCTATCTGATTTGAACAGCAAAGCAAGAAAATGGTTTGAGAAAAACTATCTGCCGTTTCTTCAAAAAAAGATTCACTTTTGGAAAAAAATGGTTCCCCAGTTAGTTGAAAATAGCAAGATTCGAAGAAAAAATAATCCAAGATTTCAACAATACCTACGAACGCAAAAACAAATTAGAGAGCAGCTTGCAAAAAAAGAGCCTCTGATGGCCAATCCTATGAATAACTACGGATTTGAAGATCTTCAGATGGAAGAAGCCGTCTATATTCTAAAGGATATGATTCTTTTCGAGGCCAGAAGCCGCATCAATGCAGGTCTCAGATATACAGAGAAAGGAAAAGATCCTCTCTCTTTTTTTCTTAAAGCTTCTTAAAACTTATTGAGATTATCTAGCCACTTTTTTTATCATCGCATGTCTAAGTTGGCTAGATAGCTCAGTAGGTAGAGCAGAGGACTGAAAATCCTTGTGTCGCCGGTTCGATTCCGGCTCTGGCCAAACCTTTCTAATTACCATCTACTCATAGAGCTCTTGAATGTTTTTAACATCAGGGTCGCTATGCAAAAAACAGCCCAAAAAACCAATTTCCCGCATTTTTTACGCAAATGCTCTGAATCAATCAGAATAGCTTTGCAGTTTAACATTTCAGGATCAAATCAAGCCATTTTCCTATCAAACTTTATCTTAAGTGCGGAAAAAATGCGTAAAACGTGTTGGTTTCTGCTGGTTTGTGTGCGTTTCTCCTGTGAGAAATATAAAAAGAACAACGGATTAACAATCCGATTCTCTTTTATTCCAAATTATTTATAATCGTTCTCTTAAGGAAAAATTTATGGCTAAAAGTTCAGAAACCCCACGCTGCATACGCAAGTACCCTAAAAAGGATGGAAGCTTTAGCTTTCACGCAGAAGTTCGGAGAAAAGGTGCAAAACCGTTAAGGAAGGTCTTTCGTACCCTTACCGAAGCCAAAAACTGGGTTCGTTCTACTGAAAGTGCAATTCTAGCGGGGAAGCTCCCGCAAGATGCGAAATCAAGAAAATACACCGTCAACAATCTCATTGAGCAATACGAAACCATTTATTTGAGCAGGTTTCCCAAGCGAATCAAGAGTCAGTCCCATCATTTAGAGTGGTGGAGAACTCATTATGGGCACAAGCTTTTAAGTGACATAACACCATCCCTACTTGCTCAAGCAAAACATGCTCTTCTCAGTGAAACAACAGCAAGGAAAACACCCAGGTCTGGTCCAACAGTAAACAGATATTTTGCAACGCTAAGTAAGGCGTTCTCTTTGGCTTCTTCTGAGTGGGAATGGATTGCGGAAAATCCTTTCAGAAGAGTGTCCAAACTTCCTGAAAATAAGGGCAGAACACGCTTTCTTAGTAAAGAAGAGCTCAGCGCGCTGCTTCAAGCGTGTAAGGAACATAAGAATCCCAATTTATATGGGATGGTGCTTATGGCTGCATCACTTGGAATGCGTTATGGAGAGATCGCTAGCCTTAAGTGGAAGAACGTAGATTTCGAACACCGTCTTATCACTCTTGAAACAACAAAGAATCAAGATGTGAGGGTTCTTCCTATGCCGGATCAAATATACAGTTTTCTGATGAGTCGATGCTCTTCTTGCCAAGAAGACTACATCTTTCCGTCTAAAAACCCCTCAAAGCAACCAACTTACACAATGATTCGCAAGGCCTTTCAAGCAGTTCTAAATCAGTTGGGATTAGAAGACATAGTTTTTCATTCACTTAGGCATACGGCGGCCTCGCATCTCGCAATGTCGGGAGCTACCCAGGGAGAGCTGATGGAGGTGCTTGGTCACCGCTCTCCTGTAATGACGAGAAGGTATGCGCATTTCAACAAGTCGCATCTTGCCAAGCTCCTGCAACGAACAAATGACAACTTAATGGAACCTTAGGTAAGAAATGGCTCTTACAAAACATCAAAAACTAGCGCGGAAGATGAGGAGCCTGTTTGCTTCTTTTGAAGATTTTTATCAAAGAACCGCTAGGCAATTAAATGTATTACAATTTTATTTTTATGAAACATATTTGATTGTTGGTCGACCATTAATGGCAGAAAGGACAATACAGGTAATGATGTACACCCATAGAATTGGTCTTATACGTTTTTCCGAAAATAAGGAGCTTCTACAAGCAGCAAAGTCCTCGCCTTTAATTGGATTGATATTGACTCCAACATATCCAAGCTCAAGATGTCGTGTTTGCCCAAAAGATATTGGTCCCAAAGAAAGAGATGTTATCCCTTGGGGAACGAAAATTATGTTACCTTCTGAAACCCTTCAAGGTCTTGAGAATGCAAAGTTAAGAGCCATACTTTTTTGTGCTTCAGAAGAGGAGATGCCGGGATGGATCGATTGGTCTGAAAATGAAGATAAAGCGAATACTTTCACTAATTTATTGCTAACCGTCCATTTCTATGAAAAAGAGCAGTTAATTTATAGAGAAAATCTCAATCAACCTATTATGAATGAATATCAAAAGGCCATGGATTCTTATCCAGAAGATAAGATTTTTCCTTTGCTCGAAAAACTAGAAAACAGTGTATTTACCCCCAATAGAAGCACTTCAGCCGCAGTAGCATATCGAACAACAAAAACTTATATGGAGAAGGAACAACCTTGCGGCGAGCTTTTTAAATTTTTAAAAGATTGGTGTAAAAAACTAGAAGAGTTGATTTTTTCTAAGCTCAACTGGCCGCTTGATTATCGGCAGGCTTGTCTTAGTGAAATTAGGAATAAAAGCATTGGAAGATCCAGAAAGCATTTAAATCCTAGAAAAACTAGTTTGGTATTAGATCCTGTAATGTATGGGAAATTTCTCTATTACTTTGCAGAGCAATTTACAAAAAATTCCTTCAATAAAGTTGATGGTGAAATTACGCTTCTTTTGTGGATTATGATTTATGCATCTAGAGACCTTAGAAAAATGCTCACAATTGAGTGGTTGCTTGGTCTAAATACCAAACATATTGCAGATCGAATCATTGATACTCCTAACGGAGAAGTTGAGATTTCTTGTGGTTTGGCTGATCTAATAAGAGAATATACAGGAGGAGCAAATCTGCAACGACAGCAGAAATTGTTTCCTAATCTCAATCCTGAAAAATTAAAATACCACTTCGAACAAGCTTCTAGAATTTTACTAGGAAATACCACGCCGGCTCTACCTGAAGCTTTTTTGGTATTTCCTTATGCTGAAAAAGGGAGCCGCATGGACCCATATGACGCTAAGAGAAGGCAAAGAGTACCTCAGCGGGTTTATTACGATCCTATCTCTAGGGAAGAACTCAAGCAACAGCTCGTTGAGAAATCAAGAAAGTTCAGTTCTTAATCTTCCAGATTGGATGTGTCTTAAGTTTTTTAAAATAAGATATTTGTGATTATAAAATGAGGGGATTTTCCCGGTTGCGTAAGGGGGGTAAGTAGAAGGGCATCAGTCAGAAAAGTTATACATAGCTCCGAATCTTTAAAACTAAAGGAGGATTCTATGTATGAACAATTATATTTACCATTAAGCACACCTATTCCCTCTAAAGAAGAGAGAGAAAATTTTCCCCAACATTCTATTGAAGAAATACCTCTCACATTCCGTGATTTTGAAACAAAATATCAGTGGCCGACCGAGCGATCGCTTCGTAAGTTGGCATTTGAACGTGAGTCGAATGGATTGGCGCCAGCCTTTGTAAAATTTAAGAAAAGAATACTTGTGCTGCCCCAGACCTTGTTCCGCTTAATTCGCGGTGGAGGTGTGAAATGAAACATGGTGAATTTTACTCTCTAGAGAATCTGTTTCATAAGTACGGGTCGCGAGAAATGGTGCTAGAGCTAATTGCGATGGGCAGTATTCCAGACCCATGGTTTGAGAAAGATGCGATCGATGAGGATATTGAGTGCCGTTTGCGCAGAGGAGAAAGACTTCCTGCAGAGATTGAAGAGGAGCTTAACATATACGGCACACACCCAGAACGCGAGTAGGTATTTAATGATATCGCTATCTGTGCTCAATGAAGTTTTTAGGGAATATGCCGATGTAAGGATGTGGCTTGTGTCCGATGCCAACAAGAAGCCTTATAACCCAATAAGTAAGGACTCGAAGTGGGGAGCTGAGCCGCTTTGCACGTTGCAGGAGGTAATGGAGTATATTTCATTACACCCCAATCATCTTCCATGTTTTGTACCTGCAAGAGGGAACCTTTTAGCTATCGATATCGATAAGGTGAAATCTTTCAACGAATCCTTTCCGGATTGGATATCAGAACTTATTGAACGATTTAGTTCCTATGCAGAGCTTTCTCAAAGTGGGACCGGTGCGCATATTGTTTTAAAGGCAGATTTGCCAGGAGAGCGAATCAAAGGGATATATAGAAACACCTCTGTCGAGTTCTTATGCAATCACCCAATCACTTTGACGGGAAATATCATCGGAAGAAATAGGCAGATACAGTTAGGAGGTAACGCCTTAGCTCAGCTCTATGATGAAGTGTTTTCTGCAGGGGAATCAATATCTGAGAAGAAAGTTCAGGTCTCTCCTCCATTAACTGATGGAGAAATTCTATCACGGTGTACAGCTGCCAGTAATCGAGAAAAGTTCAAAAGATTGTTTTATGAGGGACAGCTTGGTGAATATAAGGGTGATAATAGCGCCGCAGATCTTGCTCTTGCATCGCTTTTTGCTTTTTATACTCAAGATGCTGACCAAATTTTTCGTTTAATTTCTCAGTCAGCGCTCTGTTTTTCGGACAACAGAAAGCAAAAATGGAACAGAGAAGATTACCGAAGGCTTACGATTCAAAAAGCACTTTCCGGGTGTAAGGAATGCTATCAGCCAAAAAAGGCGAATGACCACTCTTCTGCTACTTGGGATAACCCTTCTCCGATAAATCAAGGGAATACACCACCTCTTGATTTCCCAATAGAAGTGCTGCCAAAAAGCATGCGGCTAGCAATAGAAGAGGCTGAAAGATTTGTTCAAGTGGATGCCTCTCTTCCATTGATTCCTGCATTGGGAATGGCCGCGCTGCAAATAGGAAAAAAAGCTCTCATTGAGGAAAAGCCAGGGTTGTTACATCACCCGAGCTTGTTCTTGATAGGCGTGATGGATCAAGTCGAAAGAAAGTCTCAAACGTGTAGCTGCATTCTTGACCCCATCAAAAATGAGATTGAAAAGGAGATGGAAGAGTATCAGCAAGAGGTTGCTTCAACAAAGGCTCACAATGAGTCTCTAAAGGAGCAAATAGCTGCAATAAGGCAAGAGATACGATCGTTGAAGAAGGATTCCTCAAAAGGAGTGTCTATAGAACAATTGACAGCTGAATTGGAGCGTCTCTATCAGGCAGAGCAAGAGCTTCCGGTTCATCCACGAAACTGGGGTGATGATTTAACGCCAGCACGCATCCAACAACTTCTCTATGCGCACAAGGGTGCTTTTGGGCTTTTTAGTTCAGAGGGTAGGACTCTTCTCAAACGTATTCAAAATAAACAAGGCAAAGAAGACGTTGTGTCAGCCTCTCTTTATACGTCGATGACATGGGGAGATGATATAGATAGCTCAAGGGTTGGTAACAAAGAAAATGGTGGGGCAGAAGAGCGCTTTGTGCGGAAACCAGCTGGAACGATCGTTATTTTTGTTCAACGAGACCTTTGGGATGATTTTGCAAAAGATAAGACGATGCGGCAAAACGGGACGCTATCAAGAGTCTGTGTAGTTAGCCCTTTGAGTAGAGCTGGTTCACGCTTTGAAAGTGAGACAGATGAGCCATATGACCACGCCAAACTTGTTCCTTTTGTGACTACTGTACTTCGAATCCGAAGATGGAAACCCTCACAGCCACTAATAATCAAGCTTTCTCCTGAGGCATCCAAGGCAAGGAGAGATTTTTATAATGAATTGGAGAAGGAAATAGGTCCTGATGGAAAATTTGAAGATGTTCGGGATATTGCTGGAAGAGCGTGCTCAATAGCAGCTCGAATCGCCGGTGTCTTTGCTGTATGCGATGCTGCCGAAAAAGGAGAGCTTCCAATGGACTCTTTCCCTTTGATTATAGAGGAGCAGTGGTTACGTGCACAAGCATTAGAAGAGTATTTTGTTTCTCAGGCGATTGAATGGCAGCGTATTCAAGGATTATCTGGAGCAGAACATCTCGCTGAAAAAATTAGTGCTTACTTGCAGGTGCATCTAGAAAAAGAAGGGGGCAAAATACGTCTTTCTTTACTGAGTTCAAAGGTGCGTGCTTGGCGAGATACTGCGAATGACTCAAAGAAGCAACAAGCAGCAATACAGATTCTTGAAAAGCAATGTCACATTCGAAGGACCGATGAACGAATCCGAAGCAGCAATAACTTTTGGTATGAAATTAATCCTAAAATATTGGGTTTGGATTCAAGGAATGACAACAGTGCTCAAGTGTAATAAGCACAATAAAAAGATAAAAATAATGAATATAGAGCGGCTGGAGTTATGTGTGTTAAATCGTCATTTTGTCACTTTGGAGGGGCCTTGCTATTGAGGTTTTTGGAAGTGACACCACCTGTCACGCGACGTCACCGCGTCATCTCAACATGCATGACATGGATGACGGACAGTGACAAGTATGTAATGTTCGTAAGTTTTGCATTGTCAATAGGTTAAAAACAATAAATGACAAAATAACAGTTTTGGGTAGGTAGATAAGTGATACTAGGAAGCGGATTAATCAAATTGAAAAGCTTGAGAAACGAGGAGCTGGCTAATGAGCCAATTGCTTTTGAGGGGGCCTCTCCACTTAGAAGCATGGGAATTTCATATTCGGTGATTGAATCGCCTAAGGAAATATATTCTGTGATTGACCAGCTTCTTAAAGAAAATGCTGCGCTTGGTCTTGATATTGAGACATACCCTTTACGTGAATTTATGCAAGATACTGATGGCGGCATAGCTCCAAGGAAATCAGCAATACGGCTTCTTCAAATTTATGATGGAAAAGCTCATGTCTATGTGTTTGATCTCAAAAAAATAGGTTCAATCTCTCAAATTCCAATTGCCTTGTGGGAGCGACCATTAATTGCTCATAACGCTCTTTTTGAAATGAAGCATTTATTGCACTCAGGGATCGTTCTAAAAAAGCTTGGTTGTTCATTGCTTGCGGACCGTGTCATAAATGGAAATAGAACGCGGCTAAAAAAAGAATGTGGGCTTTTATCATCAGCCAGCCTCAAAAATCTTTCTAAGGAGATGCTTGGATTAGAGATCGATAAAGAGATGCAAACGTCTAATTGGGCAGAAGATGCCCTCACTGAAGCTCAGATTGAATATGCGGCTCTTGATGCTGTTCTCCCTGTAAAACTTTTCCAGAAGCAACGACAGATCCTGTCTAAGAAGCGGTTAATTAAATCCTATGAGCTTTTGCGCGATGCTCAGCTTGCCATAGCCTATATGGAGAATAGTGGTATAGGGTTTGATGTCTCTAGTCATAGAAAACTCATCGAAGAGCTACAAAAGAAAAGTGAAGTCCTCTTGCTTGAAATTTACGAGCTCCTAGGTGTGTCTTTCAATTTGAATAGTAGCAAGCAATTTGGAGAATGGCTTTCCGATATTCTCGATGAAGGCGAACTTGCACGATGGATCAAAACCAACTCTGGAAAGTTAAGTACAAGTACCCCAACTCTCAAGCAAAATGAAAATAGGCATGACGCATTTGCTAAGATTGTCCAATACCGCCAGTTGACAAAACGAATTAGTTCATTTGGAGAAGGGCTCTACAAATTTATTGATATTCCATCAAAAAGATTGTTTGGATCATTTTCCCTTGGAACAACTTCTACGGGTAGAATGGCAAGTCGGCAACCAAATATGCAAAATATGCCTAGGGCTGGATTTCGACAGCTGTTTATTCCGAAAGAGAGGTATCGGCTCATTAGTTTAGATTATTCTCAGCAGGAGCTTCGTGTGGCAGCTCTAATTACTCAAGATAAAGCATTGCTTCAGATTTATGAGGAAGGAGGAGATGTTCATGCTAATACTGCGGCAGCCCTTTTAAATATTCCAAAGGGATCAGTATCCAAGCCGCAGCGACAATTGGCAAAGGCGGTGATATTTGGCCTTCTCTATGGTCAAGGAGCAAAAGG
>CAYPKB010000040.1:1285-9294 GCA_964411185.1 uncultured bacterium | reverse complement strand
GCAATAGCGAGTCTTTGTTGCTGACCACCAGAGAGGGTTTTACCTGTTTCTGCAAGCAGGGTATCATACCCATTTGGAAGATCTTGGATAAAATCATGGGCATGTGCTTTTTTGGCCGCTTCCATGATTTCCTCTCTGCTGTAGGGAAGTCCAAAAGAGATATTTTCTGCCACGGTATCGTAGAAAAGAAAGGGTCTTTGAGGAACAAAAGCCATGAGATCTCGTAGCGATTTCTGGGTATATTGATTAATATTCTTCCCATCTATCCGGATCTCTCCTCCCTGTACATTGTAGAGTCTAGGTATTAATTGTACGATGGTCGATTTTCCAGCACCTGTAGGGCCTACAAAAGCAATAGTCTCCCCTTTTTTGACAGTAAAAGAGATATCTCGCAGTGTCCAATCCTCTTTATATCTAAAATAGACTTTGGAAAAATCGATAGATTGAACAAAGTCTAAGATGGGTTCTGCTCCAGGTATATCTTCTACGTGAGGTTGCAGCGAGAGTACTTCGTACATCCTTTCAGCAGCAACTACTCCTCTTTGGATATTGGCATTTTCTTCAGCCACTTTTTTGACCGGCTCATAAAATAGGTGGAGCATCCCGCAAAAAACAATAAGCTCTGGTATTGACATTCTCAGAGTATAGAGACCAAAAAATAAGACAAAGGCAAGACAAGCAGTTGTTACCGTGTGGAGTACAGGCCTGGTAAGAAGATCATATTTGGCACTTTTAATCTCTAAACGTGCCATTTTTTCATTTTGCTCTTGGTATTTTTTCAATGAAAAGGCTTCGGCTGCAAAAATTTTTATCGTATGAACACCTGCAAGAAAATCAAGCAAGACAGAACTAAAAGCTTCCTGATTCTTTTGTAGTTGTCTGGCAACTTTCTTTACCCTTTTTGTCAGATAGATGACAGGGAATATAATAAGAGGCAGTCCCACAAAAATCACCAGCGAGAGTTGCCAGGAAAGATAAAAACACATCATCAGAGTAGAGATAATGGTAAAAGGTGTATGAATATAATTATTCATACAGGAATGAAGAGAAGAGGCAATTTGGCCTGCATCTCCTACCACTCTAGATGAAAGACTTCCAATGTTATGATCTGAATAAAAACTCATAGAAAGAGTTTGTATATGCTTGAAATAGGAAAGCCTCAGATCCCTTGTTACCCTGATAGAGAATAGCTGAGTAGAATATCTAGAGAAGAAGAGCATCAAAGCTTTGAAAAGAGCGACAATGACCAAAGCACCTATCAAAAGAGAAAAATTCTTTCGTAAATCAACCTCTTTGAGAATTTTCGATAAAATCCATGCTAAAGGGTTGGAATTATTTCTTTGGGATAGAAAAGAGGAGGCATTTTGCGGGGTGATAGCCTCACTATCTTCACCTGCAATTTTGTCCCATTTCTTGATTACATCGTCTAAGTGGATCTTTCTGGAAGGAATGACTTTTCCCTGCTTTTCTTTACCAAAGAGAGTAAAAAAATCAACGCCGTTGTTGGCCAAAATCCCTAGAGAGAACATCTCCATTTGGTTTGCCACCGTAAGACAAAGAAGAGTTAAAAGAGTAAGACAAGCAATTCCTAAATGTTGACGACTTTTAAGAGCTGCTTTCAGCAGAAGCTTCATATGATATCTTTTCTTCTAGGTAAGCACCAAGGTTTCGAAATTTCCGGTATCGTTTCTCTAAGAGAACGTCTATAGAATGATCGGATAATTTCTCTAAAGTTTCAATAAGATATCTCTTCACATCTTGAATGGTTTTTTGTGAATCTAGATGAGCACCGCCTTTGGGCTCTTCAATGATGGTATCTATAATACCATGTTTCTTCAGTGATTCTGCATGAAGCTGTAGCATTTTGGATGCCTCTTCGTTTTTGGAAGAGTCTTTCCAAAGAATCGAGGCACATCCTTCGGGAGATATAACAGAATAGTAGGCATGCTCTAGCATAACTACTTCATCTCCTATTCCCATTCCAAGAGCTCCTCCTGAACACCCCTCTCCGATGATAACTACAACTATGGGTGTTTTCAAACCGGACATCTCTTGCAAGTTCTTTGCAATAGCCCAACCCTGTCCCCTCTCTTCTGCAGAAAGCCCTGGATAGGCTCCGGGAGTATCCAATAGAGATATAACAGGAAGGCCGAACTTTTCAGCTAACTTCATCCCTCTGAGTGCTTTTCTATATCCTTCTGGGTGAGGCATACCAAAATTGCGATACAACCTGCTGTCAGTATCCATTCCTTTTTCTTGCCCCATAATGAATACATTTTTTCCATTCAGCTTGGCAAAACCCATCATGATCGATGGATCATCCGCATAATTTCGATCTCCATGAATCTCTGTAAAATGATCACACATCCCCAGGATGAAATCGATCGCATGAGGTCTTTGAGGATGTCTACAAATTGCTACCCTTTCCCAAGGAGTCAAAGAGGAATAAATCTTACGCTTTAGGCTATCCAGTTTTTTTTCCAGCTTAGCTATTTCTTTAGAAGACCAAACACCTTTCTGCTCTTTGAGTTCAGCTAAGGTTTTCTCATGCTCTTTGATCTTTTTTTCGTGAGGTAATGAATGCATAGTGATTTGGGGGGTTATATATCTTTTTCTACACCAGGAAGTTTTGCCTCTGAGAAAGAAGGAGCCAAGATGATATAGGTTGGTTTGGTAATCACAATGGAAAAGATCTCTTCGACATCCTCTGAATGTAAGCGTATACATCCGTCACTATCATATTTTCCGATATGACTTCTATCTTCTATAAGATCTCCACCTGCAACTTTCCAAGGAGATCCATGTAAACCAAAACCTTTGGCCGGCTCTGAACATCCTTCTATCTCTTCTTCAAAGGGAATCCACCTTGTTCCAAATATCTGGATCATCTCAATCTTCTTGTTTTTGAAATAACCCATTATACCAGGTCGATAGACAGCCACTCTGCTTCCTAGTTTATACTTGCCGATAGGTGTTAAATAACCTGAGCTTTTTCCTTCTTCTTTTCTTCCTAATCCAACTGGGTAGGATTTAAGAAAGACTCTCTCATTGGTATCACCATCGTAATAGTAGAATTTCATCTTTGCCTGAGAGAGATCTATCACAAGGTAAAATTCTATAGGTTTTTCTTTCACAAAAACATTGAACCGATCTCCGGGACGAACATTTTGAGTAAAATAATCGGTAGATTGGTTTAAACTGCGAGCGATGAAATGTCTCGAGGTGTGGTAATGAGAGGCGTAATCAGTAACCCATGCAGCTCGTCCGCTCAACCAAGGCACTCTGCTTGCATAGGTAATAGTCTCTACAATAGGCAGTTTCGAAGCATCGAGTGTAAATAATCTCTCAATTCTGGTAGTCTCTGGAACTGTTTTTGTTTCCACTATCTCCGGAAGAACTTCTTCTTTCGGTTCTTCTCGTATCTCTTCAGGTACATATACAGCTTCCTGAACTGGAGTAGTCTCTTTTTGATTCTTCATCCAAGCCATAAAAGCAATAGCCCCAAAAAGACAAAAAGATCCAATAATAACGATTCTAGCAATCAAGATAGCAGCTCCTGTTAGATACGGAGTATTTCATAAAATTTTTTTTTCTTAAACGCGTAGTTACCATTTTACATGATTGGCTACTTTTTCAACATAAAACAAGCAATAAGAGATAGTGAATATTTTTTTAAGCTAGAATGCAATAGTTAAAGAAATTTTTTCTTTGTTCTTGTTAGGCAGGAAAAGGAGATAATCAGAGTTCCAAAAAAAATTTTTTCCAGCCAAGGATATGCATTCTATCTCTCTTGGTTGATCCAGTAAAATAATCACTTTCTCATCACCTGTCTGGAAAACAACCCGATCAACACTATTTTTGAAATGTTCTAAGGAGTGAGGAAAAATTTCACGAGTACCTATGAAACAAGAAGCAGCATTCATATAAAAAGCCATACCCCCTTTCTGTTCTCCAAATAATTGAAAAGAAAAGGAAAGTTTTTCCTCATCAGCATGCAAAGCTACTTCGCTCCAACTTTTTCCAAGTTCTTGGGACATGGGAAACCATCCATTGATTGAATGTCCATCCGCTCCAATCTTCAATGGTCCTCCGCTCATCCATGGAGGTCGATATATGCCAAACCCTCGAACATCATCTAAAGGATAATATTGAGGACCAAAAGCCTTGCATTCTACATTCTCTTTCCGAAAGGCTCCGAGGGAATGATTCATGCCCGTGAGTGTACAAGCTAGAGTAAAATGATCTTTTTTGTAGGAAAGGAAATCTGCAATTTTTTCCTGATCTTGTAAGGAAGAAAGAAGCTCTTTTGGAATCTCTTTTAGAATGATCTCTAAGACCATATAGAAAATAAGAGAGTCTTGTAGCGGTTCTTTTTCTATGGTTGCATAGATCCTTTTTTTTTCTTCCTCATCTATTGGTAGAGTATCTAAATATATATAGTAGGAACAAAGAAAAGAAAAAGGATTATACTCTTCCTCTTTACACCACAAAGTCAACATAGGTCTTTCTTTGTGATCTAAAAAGGATCCCACTCTTTCTCTATATCTATTACAAAGAGTTGCATATTCCTTTTGTTCCAACAAGTAATACAATAGGTAACAAAGTGTTGCACTCAACGTTTCTTCTAAGAATTTAGGATTGGAAGAAAGATCTGAAGTTACAATGGGAAGTTCCCTGTTTTTAGGACCTGGATCTAAGTAAATAGAGATAACTTGGTAGAGTAAAAGGTTCTCGCCAAATAATTCTGCTCTATCGATATGTTGATCGAGAAAGCTTCGGAGTAAATCCTGATGTGCATAAATTACATCTTTTGCCAAAAAAACTAGAACAAAGAATTTCTGTAAAAAAAGAGAAATCTTTTTCTCCTTTTCTATCTCCGTGAGCATTTTTTTTACGGCAGTAGATTCGACACTTTTACCTCGAAAATATTCAAGGAGTGCATCAGATATATGAGTAGGAAACTGAGTTTTGTGCGCCCCACGGAAAAGAGAGGCAAGAGAAGAACTCATCAAGCAGTCGCAGGGATTTTTTCAATCATTTTTTTCATCTTTTTACCGGGAGTGAACTTCACTGCTTTTCTTGCTGGTATTACTATAGGGACAGATGCATTCTTGGGATTTCTTCCGATCTTTTGCTTTCTTTCTACTACTTCGAAAACACCAAAATCTCGAAACTCCAATCTATCACCTGTGGCAAGTGAATCGGTCATGGCATCCAGAAATGCTTGAATCACATTCCTCACTTCGTTGGGGTGCAAACCTTGACTCTGTGAAATTTTCTGGATCAATTGTTTTTTTGTTTTAGTCGCCATCACCCTAGCTCCTTCTTTCATCCTACGCTCTTTTGCCATTCTCTTATCTTACTTATTTTCAGACAAGTAATTTAATTTTTCATACGAACTATCATTCGTTTCTTTTTTCCAGCAGAAAAAAGCAAATAAGATTCATCAATAAGATCATCTAGCGAAATGACATATTGAGGGTCTTCGATACGAATGTTATTGAGATAAGCACCTTTATTCTTAATGAGCTTTACTGCTTCTGATTTACTAGGCAAAAGTCCTATCTGGTTGACTAGTTCACTATATTTTTTACCTAGAACTTCATCTTTTCCAAGTATCTCTGTAGGAATTACCCCTGACATCTCTTCTAAAGAATGTTTGTCCAACTTTGCATCACTACCCGGCTTGGCAAAACTAGTTGTCTCTTTGGCCAATCTTACTCCTTCTTCTCCATGTACAAATTTTGTCACCTCTTCTGCCAATCTTTGTTGGGCACTATTTGGAGTATAATCAGCATGGAGCATTGCTTTTCGGTAGCTTTCTATCTCTTCCAAATCCATAAAAGTAAGCAGTTTCATAAATCGAATTACATCTGCATCTGGGATTCGATATATATGTTGATAGAAATGATAAGGAGAGAGTTTTTCTCTCTCTAACCAAATAGCACCCTCTTCGCTCTTTCCAAATTTTTTTCCATCACTTCGGACAAGAAGAGGAAAGGTAAGACCAAAGCAATGGGCTTCTCTTTTTTTTCGAATGAAATCGAGCCCTGCAGTAATATTTCCCCATTGATCACTCCCACCAGCTTGGACAGTTACCTTCTCTTTTTCAAAAAGATGAAAAAAATCATATGCTTGTAAAATTTGGTAAGTAAATTCGGTAAAACTAATCCCCTCTTCAGACTCTAGCCTGCTTTTGACACTCTCTTTTCCTAGCATTACCGATACTCGGAATTCTTTTCCTACCTCTCGCAAAAAATCGAGAAAGGAAAAAGAGGTATACCAATCGTCATTATTTACTAAAACGAAGTCCGCTTTTTCTCCTGTAAACATTTTCGTAAAAAAAGCATGGATGCTCTCAATGTTTCTTTTGAGAGTATCTTTATCTAGAAGGGGTCTTTCTTTGCTTTTGCCTGATGGATCTCCGACTTTTGCCGTAGCACCCCCAAGTAATACATAAGGTGTATGTCCGCATCTTTGAAACCAGGAAAGAGCAATGATGCCCATCAGATTGCCTAAATGTAGACTATCTGCCGTTGGATCAAAACCTACATAGACTTTTCTTGGTTTTTCTAAGTGAGCTCTTAGTTCTTTATCGTTGCTTGACTGCTCAATAAATCCTCTAGATTCGAGGATATCATAGACATTTTTCATCTGAGTTTTTTGGGTAGATTATGATGAAATTTTAGAGCAGAAAGAGGAAAAAGATCAACTCATGTAGCTCTTCTTTATCTCATTCATGATTTGTAACACCTTCTTGGATCCCATAGCAGCGTGTTCATTTTCATCGAATAGAGATATGTTTTTATCTTTCAATAAGACTCTTTCTCCGGCTCTACGAGATATTGCTTCATGAATTTTTTCTCTGCTTTGAGCAAGCGCTTCCTTTGTGATTTGCTGATCTAGGAGTGCAAATTGTCTCTTTAACTTTTCTCTAGCTCTTTTTGTTCCTGAACTTTCTTCAGCCACATTCATTTGGAATTCTTCATGTATTGGTAGTGCCATAACTAAACCTCCGATCGATTGGATTCTATGTAGTAAATTTTTTTTTGCCAACTAAATATTTGTAGAATGTTTTGGATATTGCTCCTTTTGTTATGATATAAAGTAAATGAATATGAACAGCAAAGATCGAGCCAAAAAAGCTGCAGGAAAAAAAGCTGCAGAACTCATCCCAAATCAATCAATCGTAGGATTGGGAAGTGGTTCTACAGCCGCTTATTTCATAGAAGAATTGATTGAAAGGTGCAAAAATGGTCTTGTCATTCAAGCTGTGGCAAGCTCCCAAGAATCTAAGAAAATTGCAGAAAGTGGCGGAATGAAAGTTTTAAGCATCAATGAAGTAGATCGTATCGATATTACTGTAGATGGGGCAGATGAAATAGATGATCAAAAACAGATGATCAAAGGAGCTGGAGGAGCCCACGTTAGGGAAAAAATCTTGGCAAGTTCTTCTAGAGAAATGGTAGTAATAGTGGACTCTTCTAAATTAGTAAAAAAGTTAGGTATAAGAGATCTCCCTGTGGAAGTGATGCAATATGGATACCTTGCCACAGAAAAAAAAATAATATCTCTAGGACTAGATGGAAAATGGAGAAAAAAAACGAGCGGAGAATTTTTTGTAACGGATAATCAAAACTATCTCTATGACATCCACTTCTCCTCGCCCCCGTCAGACCTATCTGCCATTCACAAAAAACTACTTCTATTACCCGGTGTCATTGATACAGGTTTTTTTCAAAACATTGCCGGCAGAGTGATTGTAGGATATGAAGATGGCACTTCCATCATACAATCTTAATAGTTGATATTGAATTTGTTTCTAGCTAGGGAAAGAATAGAATGAATAGCATCTTCTGCGTCTGGTCCTGAGGCTTCAATTCGTATTTTTGACCCTTTTTCTGCAGCTAGCATTAGAATCCCTAATAAGGATTTTGCATTTACAGCATAATCTCTGTAGTACAATTGAACCTTCGATGAAAAGGTAGAGGCACATTTTACCAGTTCGG
>CAYPKB010000040.1:0-1275 GCA_964411185.1 uncultured bacterium | reverse complement strand
CGATGGCCTGGTGTGCAACCCTTTGTCATTTTTCACTATGAAGGTTGCTTTGATTATTTTTGCTTTTTGTTCATCAATCATATCAGTTTTCCTACATGGGATAGATACTAAGATCGATGAATTTCTGGCAAATATTTTTTTATTTTGCTTCATTACCCGTGACTGATTCTTGAGATAAATCTTCTTGCATTTGCTCTAACTCAAGAACCAAATCATCAAATTTCTTTAAAGCATTAGAAACGACAAAATCATCAGTCAGATCTGCACCAGCTTTTTGCAGGGTTTGGAGTGGGAACTCTTTTGATCCTGAGGAAAGAAAATTCAAGTAGGAAGTCAAAGAAGTGGGATCATCCATAAGTTTTTGATGAAGAGCAAAAGCTGCGCTAATTCCTGTAGCATATTGATATACATAGAAATTGTAATAAAAATGAGGAATCCTTGCCCATTCGATAGCGATATAATCATCAATTTCTAAGTCGGGTCCATAATATTCTTTTTTAAGTGCTACATACTTCTCTTTCAAAAAGCTTGGTGTGAGTGGAATATTATTCTCCGCACATTCATGTATGAAAAGCTCGAATTCAGCAAAGAGAGTTTGTCGAATCAATGTAGTTCGAATCCCCTCTAATGCATAATTGAGAAGAGCTGCTTTATCTTTTGAGCTCGAAAAAGTTTCCAAAAGATGGTCTAAAAGCAATTGCTCATGAAAGGTTGAAGCAACTTCAGCTAGAAAAATGGGATAACTTGCGTAATGGTAAGGCTGATGTTTATTACTGTGGTAACTATGCATACTATGACCCGCTTCATGAGCTAAAGTCATCAGATCTCTCAAAGTACCGTGGTAATTCATTAGAATATAGGGTTTGCTGTCAAAACAACCAGAAGAATAAGCTCCGGAACGCTTTCGTTTGTTTTCATAAACATCGACCCATCTCTGATCACCAAGCCCTTCCTCTAAAATGGCTTGATACTCTTCTCCCAATGGGGCGACAGATTGCACCACTAGCTCTTTTGCTTCTTCATAAGGAAATTGAAAGTTTTCCGGAAAAAGAGAGACATATAAATCATAAGAATAGAGTTTATCCACTCCTAAGGCTTTTTTTCGTATAGAGACATATTTATGCAAGCTAGGAAGATGTTTTTTCACGCTAGCAATGAGATTATGATATACTTTCAAATCAATGTGATTGGGATAGAGTGCTGCTTCTAAACAACTATTATATCCCCTTGCTTTGGCATTAAATAAGTGAGTTTGCAGTTGAGAAGATAGCAAAC
>CAYPKB010000039.1:5462-9332 GCA_964411185.1 uncultured bacterium | reverse complement strand
TTCGTACTATTTTTCCCTAACGCAACCACAGATAGATAATGCTCTTCCGTACAGGTATTGGACACGATAGCCATAGATTTCTACCTGCTGATTCCACAAAGCCTTGCATTGTTGGGGGGATTATCTTTGAGGAAACTCCTGGAATTTCTGCCGATTCTGATGGAGATGTAGTTTTTCATGCTATTTGTGCCTCCATTACCACTCTTACTGGTATTCCTATTTTAGGTGGTATTGCCATAGAGCTATGTCAAAGAGATGGAATCACTGATTCTGAGGTCTATGTAAGAAAAGCACTAGAAGCTTTAGGCAAGCAAAAAATTGTCCATGTTGCCATCTCTATCGAAGGAAAAAGACCAAAGTTCCAAAAAAGAATAGAGGAAATGAGAAAAAATATAGCTAGAGTGCTCACTCTACAAACATCCCAGATAGGAATTTCAGCTCACTCTGGAGATGGTCTCACGGATTTTGGTTGTGGTGATGGCCTTCAATGTTTTTGTATTCTGACAACCAAAGAAGAATAAAGTTAATAGACATCTAACAAGAATTTTTTTTCTTTTTTCATTTTTAGCCAAAAGAAAGCAGCCTCGCTGCTAGCCATTCCGCCTATATCTATTGCTATGTCTATGAGCATATTTTGCACCTCTTTTGCCATTTTTTTTGCATCTCCGCAGACAAAAAGATGGGCACCACTTTCTATCCATTTCCATATTTCTTTTCTATTTTCCCACATGCGATGTTGGACATAAATCTTCTCAGATTGATCTCTAGAAAAAGCCGTGGTGAGGTGAAGTTTTCCCTCCTCTTCCCATTTGGTAAAGAGCTCTTGATAATAAAAATCTAGGGATTCATTGCGTTCTCCAAAAAAGAGCCAATTCTTTCCTTTTCCTCCTTGAGCAAACCTTTCATATAGAAAAGAACGAAATGGAGCAATTCCTGTACCAGGGCCTATCATGAGTATAGGGATGTTGTTGTTGGAAGGAAGAGTGAAATCTTTGGAGGGGTGTAGAAAGAAAGAAACCTTGTCAGCTAAATAACAGAGGAAGTGACTGGCAACGCCTTTAACAATGCGATCGTTAATTTGCTGTTCGAGGTAAGAGACAGTCAAATGGATTTCCCTTGGATGAGAGGAGGGGCTACTAGCAATAGAATAATATCTGGGAAGTTGAGGAAGCATCAATGAAGCGAGCTCCTGTGGATCAAAAGAAGAGGGTAATTGTTCTACATAATCAACGACATCAATCCCTGTAAAAGTTGGGTCAACGCCTTGCTCCACAAACCATTTTTTTGCTTTGGTAGTTACTTTGGCAAGGTTTGCTTTTTGTGATAAAAAAGTGATAAAGGGAAGAAACTCTTCCTTTTTTTTATCCTGCACTAAAAGAGAGGGATTTGTGGCTTTTTGTGCGATTTTCTCTACTAAAAGAGGATCGTTATCAGGAAAAATACCAATGCTGTCACCCGGTTTGAAAGAGAGAGGTTCTTCCAGTTCCAGTTCTATATGAAATGTTTTTTTGGTAGAACTTGGATGATTGAGCAGTTCTTTAGTTTTCAGGATCCCTGTATGAATTTTTTTTGTTAAAACAGTAGACAAAACCTAACCTTTTTATTTATAGAAGAATTAATGATACGCTTTCTACTTCTCCTCTCTCTTTTTCTCTATTCTTGCTCCTCATCCTATGGAGGTCATAGACACTATATTATCTCTAAACAAGAGTTGGAGGAGTTGTCTGAACTTCCTAATCAAGAAGATGATTAACAGACCAGTAAACTTTTAGCCTCTTTTTTCTCCCAAGCTTTTTTCAACTTATCCATTTTCTTGTTTGAGATTCCTCCTAGAAATCGAATAGCTGCCATAATTCTAGCCCGGGCACGTTCTTTCCCTAAAATTTGCAGAGATTTATACAGGGGAGGTCCAAAATGTTTTCCCATGATGGTTCCGAATAAGATAGGTACTACGATCTTTTTATGGTTCACTCCAAAGGTATCAGCTACTAGGTGAGATGCCTGGTCCACATCTGAATCTTTCCATTCGGTCTCCTCTAAAGCCCATAGCATCGCTTGTAGGATAAAAGCGCTCTGCTCTCTTTGAAATCCTTTTGGACATAACAACTCTTCTGAAAATGGAATTTCATTGGTAAAGAAGAAGTTACATAGATCAAAAAACTCACCAAAAGTCTTGATTCGGGTGTGAACAAGAGGCATTAATTCCCGAAGGAATTCCTCTGAAAAAGCCCATGAATAGATTTTTTTCCAGAGATCTTTTTCTGGGATTTGCTCAATTACATATTTTTGGTTCAACCATTCCAATTTTCGAATATCAAAAAACGCTCCAGAAGTTCCAATTCGTTTGGCATCAAACTTTTCGGTGATATCTTCTAGAGTATACATCTCTTGATCCCCCGGCATGCTATATCCCATTAGGGTAAGAAAATTGACAAGAGCTTCAGGTAGAAATCCTGCATCTCTGAAATAAAAAATAGAGGTGGGATTTTTTCGCTTGGACAATTTTTTTCCATCTTCTCCTAATAAAAGAGGCATATGTATCATCACAGGGGGCTCCCATCCAAAATATTGGTAAAGTAACATATGCTTGGGAGTAGAACTCATCCATTCATCTCCTCGGATTACATGAGTGATCTTCATGAGGTGATCATCAACGACATTAGCTAAATGATAGGTAGGCATTCCATCTGATTTGAGCAGAATCTGGTCGTCGATATCAGCCCATGGACTCGTGATTCTTCCTTTGACTTGATCCTCGTAAACACACTCACCTGTTAAGGGAACTTTCAAACGAATGACATAGGGTTGACCTTGGCTTTCCCTTTCTGCTATTTCTTCTTCAGAGAGGTCTCTATATCGTCTATCGTAACCAATTCTTCGTCCCATGCTTTTTGCTGTAACTCTCATCTCTTCTAATTCTTCAGGAGTTGCAAAGCATTTGTAGGCATGACCTTTTTCTACTAATTCCAGTGCATATTTTTTATAAATTTCTGTTCGTTCTGATTGGCGGTAAGGGCCATAATTTCCTCCTACATCAGGACCTTCATCCCATCGGAGGTTACACCACTTCAACGCATGTAAAATATTTTCTTCAAAAATTGGCTTTGATCTTGATTGATCTGTATCTTCAATTCGTAAAATGAACTCTCCTTTATGATGCTTTGCAAAAATCATATTGAAAAGTGCTATATAGGCCGTTCCTACATGAGGATCTCCGGTTGGAGAGGGGGCAATTCGAACTCGTACTGTCATAGATAAACTCCCATTGCGCTCATATTTTCTCCCTTTTAGGGATAAGTTGCAACGAGACTACTCGATTTCAGTAAGAAAAATAAGATCTTTGATGATATTCAATGATTCTGAAAACTGGAAATCATTCTCACCAAAAATATCCAAGAGATCATACTCAAGTTTTTTCTTTTCTGATTCTTGTAAGAATTTTTGAAATGCTTCATTTTTCTCTAAACGAATAGAGGAATTATCTTTCAAAATTTTTACTACAGTTTCATTAGGTGGAATTTTCTGCTGTAAGTTGTGTTTGTATATCCTTTCTATTTCATTTCTGTGAATCAATGGGACATCAGAAAGAGTATCTAAAAAATTTGCCTCAATCTGGTCATTTTCTAGTGGGAATTTAGAAAATTCTTCTCCAATATCAAGCGGGGAGAGGATGCTTGGAACTACAATGTCGGCAGATACACCCACTAACTGCGGGCTTTTGCCTGAAACGGTATAATATCTACCTCTAGTTACTTTGAACTCTCCTTGAGGATTTACTTTATTAGGATATGCAGCATCTAAAGTGAAGGTCTGAAAAGTGCCTTTTCCAAATGTTTTTTTATCTCCCACTACTAAAGCTCTTCCATAGTC
>CAYPKB010000039.1:0-5452 GCA_964411185.1 uncultured bacterium | reverse complement strand
GCAAAGCTTGAGCAACAATTTCGGCAGCAGATGCAGAAGCTCGGTTCGTTAAAACAAGTAAAGGACCATCCCAAACAATATTTTCTTTAATATTCCTCAGATGTTGTACTCGTCCTCGATTGTCCTTAATAGAGGCCACAATTCCTTTTTGGATAAATAGTCCTGTTACTTCTACAGCTTGTGGCAGAATACCGCCTGCATTACTTCGTAAATCAAGAATGACGCCTTTGAGTTTATTTTCCTTTTTAACTTTTTCTAAACTTTTTTTAATGTCATCTGCAGATGAGGTATTTCCATCTTGGTAAAAAGAGAAAAGTCGTAGGTGGGCAATCACTCCATCTGCATAGGGCTCAAGTTTGGTTTCAAGTCTGGATTCTTCTAAAACAACTTCTCCACGAGTTATTTCCAAGTCAAAAGTTGTAATGGCTCCTTCTTCTCCTTCTTCTCTGGCAATGGTAAGAAGAACAGGAGAGCCTTTTTCTCCTCTTATATGCTCCACAGCTTCTAAAATATCCATTCCTACAATAGGTTCGTGGTTGACCGCAATGATCAAGTCTTTCACTTGGAGTTTTTTCTGCATGAAAGCGGGACCACCTTCTAAGATACGCTCTACTGAAAATCCATTGAGATTATCTCGCAATTGTACACCTATGCCGAAAAGTCTTTGTTGCACTTGGATCATGAATTGCGTGGCTTCAGAGGGAGTAAAGTAGTTAGTATGGCAATCCAGGGCTGCAACAGAGGCTTTCAACACATGAGCCAAGAGCCATTTCTCTTTTTCGGAACTACTCTCTCCTATTACTTTTTTCTCGCGGTGGAAGCGTCTCTTTTTAATTCTTTCTAGAAAGGTTGACTCATTTTCATTATCCATTTTTTTGCATGCTTCTAACTGCAACGCCCGTATGATTTTGAGTCTTTCCAATAATTCTTTCTTTGATTTTGCCCAAGGCAGCTCATCTTGTAGATGTATGGAATCGGAAGAAGTTATCTCCATTTTGTCTAACTCTTCTTCCAATTGGTTTCTTCTTTCAATGGCTAAAAGAAAATCCTTCCGGATTTTTTCAAACACCTGGTAATGACCTTTCCTAAAGGCTTCCAGCCATTCAGTTAGTACCTCTTCATCTGGAGAGGTCCAAGGCTCTACCTCTTCGTCTAAAAAATAGGTTTTGGAAGAATCCAACTCTTCAAAGAAGTTTTGAATAGCCCTTTTTAACAGCTCTTTCGAAAATTTTTTATGCGATACGTGGGCTTTTAAAACGGTTTCAATTTTTTTCTTTACATCTCTGGGAGTAATTTCTGGAAGCTTGGCTTCAGCTTTTGAAAAAAATAATAAGGAAAAAACAAGGAAAAACTTTGTGGCTATGAATCTCATATTATCCCAAATATACCGACTGGAAGGACTTTATGCAAAGAAAAACGTTTATTCATAACTGACTGTTTTTCAATTAGTTAAAAAATTAGATCAAAATATTTCTTGGTTTTTAACACAAAAGAGGGTATAAATTATTCACCCAAAGCACTTTACGACAGATATTTAGCATTAGTAGGTTATTACAGCTTCTAATTGTTAATAAATTATTGATAATTAATTTATAAGAATGTATAATTTTTTATTTAAAAAGAATAAAAATTAGTAACATAAATTATTAATTTTTGATATAATCTTAGATGTTTAAAAGATTAATCATTAAATATTGTTTAAAATATAACCTTAAGGGAAAAAAATGCAAGATACTATGTTTAAACAAACTTTGACACCAGCTGAAGAAGTTCAGTCTGAGAATAAGCTTGTTTCTATCACAGAGGCAGCTAGAATAAACAACGTAACTCGCCAAGCGATCTACGTTGCAATCAAACAGAAAAAACTAAAAGCTCGAAAAGAAGCAACTAAGTGGGTTATTCATTTAGATGATCTTGAAGAGTATAGAAAAAACAAATATAGCAGAACTAAATCTATGTTTGATGGTGAGCTTCTGTTTGATAACAATAAAGGATATTATTCAGTGAACCAAGTAGCAAGAATGCTAAATGTTCCTGCGCAAAAAATTTACTACGCTACTCGCGTGGGTCAATTAAAGGCGCACAGAAAAGGAGCAGCTTGGGTCATCAGCGAAGATGATGTCAAAGAATACCAAGCAAATTATTTGGGCAAGCCTGTAACTTCTGAAGAAGTTTGCTAAAGTAAGGCATTTTACAGTGACTAGTCCAATGCTGTTATGATAACGGTGTTTTTTTTCCTAGGAAAAAGCACCGTTATTTTTTTTCTACTTGAAAATCCTTGATTTGAAGATGAATGCTCGATTTATTTAGGAAAACATTCACATAGGGAGTAAAAGCTATTTTGATGTTTGTCCTGCGCTGCAGCAACTCCTGGCGCCGGTGGGATAGGTTGAAAGCTATGCCCTCTAAGGCCCTATCATTTTGTTGAAAAAACATTTTCAAATGTGATTTTCCTACTATTTTAGGAGGCCAAGTCTGGGTAGCTTCACAAAAGAGTATGGGAGGAGGATTATCATTCCCAAAAGGTTGCAAAAGATTCAAAGATTCTAAAAAGTCAAAGGTGAGATCGCTGAAATCGACTTGGGCATCTAAAAAGAGTTTTTCAACCAAATCTTTTTCTTTTAACTTTTCTGCGGTTAGTTGTAAAAAAGCCTTCCTAAAGCTCTCGATATTCTTCTTTTCTATGGAGAGGCCAGCGGCATAATCATGTCCACCAAAATTTAAAAGATATTTTTCTGTTTGTTTTAATGCATCCAAAAGTGGAAATTCACGAATAGTGCGTATCGATCCTTTTCCAATTCCTTCTTCTATAGCAATGATTACTGTGGGACGATTATATTGCTTGGCAATTTTGGCTGTGAGTATGGGAACAACTCCAGGATGCCATTTATCGGAAGAAAGAATGATTGCTTTTTCCTCCAAAAGTTCTGGATTTGATTCTAGAAGACGATGTATGTCAGCGTAGGCTAAACGCTCGATTTTTTGCCTTTCAAGGTTGTAAATATCAAGTTTTTTCGCTAATTCTTCTGCTCGTCTTTCTTCTGTACAAAGTAATAATTCTACTCCGAGTTTTGGATCAGCAATTCTACCCAAACTATTTAACCTAGGAGCAACTTTTGATGCTATGTCCGTGGGCGATAAGTAATGTATATTGAGATCACAAATAGAAAAGAGTTTTAAGAGTCCTATTCTTTTGGTATTTTTTAATGTGGCAAGACCATATCTGACCAAGATTCTATTTTCACCAGTCAAAGATCCCATATCAGCGATAGTTCCAAGTGCTACCAAATCTAAAAAGTCTTTTAATCTATTAGGTTGATGTAGAGAGCTGGAGGAAATAGACTCCACAAGAGCATGGGCTAATTTAAAAGCAACTCCTACCCCCGTTAACTCGCGGTTTGGATAATTGCTATGGAGAAGTTTGGGATTTAAAGTGGCGATGCAGTGTGGTAGTTTTGCTGTAGGGAGATGATGGTCAGTGACAATTACATCAATTTTTTCAGCAGAAGCTTCTTCGATCTTTTTTGCCGCAGTGATACCGCAATCGACAGTTATGATTAAGGAACATCCTTCTCTTTTTGCTGTCTGTAAAGCCTCGGCTAGAGGAGTCTGTCTAGTTTCTTCTCTGAGAGGAAGATAAAAAATTACTTCTGCTTCCAAAGAACGTAAAATATCGACAAGAAGAGCAACTCCTGTCATTCCGTCTACATCATTATCACCAAAAATTAATATTCTTTCTTTTTTGTTAATCGCTAAGAAGATTCTACGAACTGCATTTTCCATATCGGTAAAAAGAAATGGAGAATGCAAAGAAGGAAGTTTTGCATAAAGAAATTCATGAATCTCTTCTAACGATTGAAATCCTCGTGACACCAAAATTTGTGCAGTCACGGGATGGAGATGAAACTCTTGAATGATCTCCTCTTTCCATTGGGTCTTTACTTGAGGGTAAATCCACGCCGGCTGTTTTGCCGAATAATTCATTTTTCCTTGGTGTGTAGAAGAAAGTTATAAAATATTATTATGATTAATTTTTCTAGGGATAGGATACAAAACCATCCTCTACCCAGAGTAAGCTTACCACAACAATAAACATACAACAAGTGCCAATCTACATGGCACTTGTTGTAATAGTTTCCTTCTTATGTAATCTTTTCTCTCGAAAATGCATGAAAACGAGAAGAGGTGAGGCTATAAAAAGAGATGATAAGGTACCAAAAACTACTCCTAACGTCATAACCATGGAGAAGTTGAATATATTTCCTCCTCCCAGCATTACGAGAGCTATCAAGACTAGTAAAGTAGTTCCTGATGTGATGGTAGTTCTGCTCAATGTAGCGTTCAATGAAAGGTTAACGATCTCAACCAAGGATTTTTTATGATTCCATTTCAGTTCTTCTCGAATTCTATCGAAGATGATGATGGTATCATTTAAGGAGTATCCAATTATAGTCATAATGGCTGTAATAGCATGAAGATCGATTTGTAATGGCAATCCTAATGCATATAAGATTCCCATCGCTCCCAACGTTATGAAAACATCATGGAAAACACATAGCAGGGCAGCAATAGCGAAGGTGAACTCGAACCGAATATTGATATAAATAAATATTGCAAGCAATGCCAAGCCTAATCCGATGAGAGCTTGATTGCGCATATTCTTTGATAGTTGCCCACTCATAGCTGACCAGCTATGACCGAGTTTCTCTAAAGAGTTTTGGGATATTGCTATATTTTCTTTTTGGAGAGTTTCAACAATCCAATTCAACCTAGGATTGGTTTGATATTGGTAATTTTTTCCTGACCCAGAAATTTTTTCTACCATTCCGTGGAAAGGAGCTCCTTCATTTTCTAAAGAGGTACTCAATCTCAATCTAATGTGATTAGCTGGCGATAGCTCTCTTACTTCCATTTCTTGAGCAGAGATTCCATTTTTTTCCAAAGCAATTTCTACTCGTTCTCTATAATTGCTGTTTGGTGAATTTTCTAATTCAATGAACGCAGTATAACCACCTGTAAAATCCATTCCCAATATTGTCTTTTTTCCAGTAAGCATCAAAAAAGATCCCAGTAGGATAATGGATAGGGAGCAGGCAAAAGAAATTTTCCAATAGCGGAGGAATCGAATACCCAATGGTTTTATCCAATTTGCCATATTGAGAGCTGTATTTTTGGGGTTTTCTATCCATCCTAGAAAGAAAAACCTTGTTAGGAAAAGAGCGGTGAACATGGATGTGGCAATTCCAATAATCAAAGTTACAGCAAATGCCTTGATAGGTCCCGAATCGAAATTCAATAAGATTAATGCAGCCAAAATGGTAGTTAGATTGGAATCAAGAATGGCACTGAAGGCTTTTTTATATCCTGCTTGTAATGCTACCGAAATGCGGCCAGAGTGAGAGAACTCTTCTTTGACTCTTTCAAAGACTAGCACATTGGCATCCACAGCCAT
>CAYPKB010000038.1:3308-9355 GCA_964411185.1 uncultured bacterium | reverse complement strand
CCCTATTTGAGTCTAAGACAAGGAATGACTTATAAGGGTAAATTAGTTGGTCGTGTAGCAATAAGATCCCAGAACTTTCTACTCAGACATTACCACCCAACTAATACTCTTGAAGACAAAAAGACTTATATCGTTCATAAAATTACCCCTGGCAAGCTGTTAGTGGAAAAAATAACAGTTGAGAAAGCACAAGGGATCTTTCAATCGTACGGAAGAGAATTACCTTTTCTTGGCGAAAAATCCCCAGTTTAAAAAAAGCCGGTAAGAGAGATCAAGGCTAGATCCCCTTGATCTCTCATCAAAAATGATAAAAATGATTCACTACAATTTCCTATCAAAGTAGTATTTTGCATCTTTTTACCAAAGGAGGATCCTATGTCTGCACCGATATCATCCATAACAAAAACAGAGAAACATACAGTTGAAGAAACTGAGTCAAAACAAAATAAGACGCAAAAAGCTTCCAGTGAAACAGAAAAAACGGCCAGAGTCGTTCACTCTTCTATTGCTCAAGTAGCTCATCAGCAACCCTCACATTTTACCTTTGAATCTCCCATGCTACAAGGCACGTACTGTGATCCAAACGGAGAGATGCAACCTTCTTGTTACTTTGACGAAATGGGAAATTATGGTCCTGCTTACGGTTATTTCCCCCCTCAAGAATATTACTCACCCTATCCCTCACCGGAATCATTCCCATCGCAAATAGCAATCCCAGCTGTGGCTTGGCCTCAAGTCTCTGATCCCTTTTCGCATTCCATTAGTAATGCACAACAATTAAATCATTTTGCAAGAAAAGTGGAGCAATTAAAACATAGTATAGGATTTTATAAGCGACAAATAAGGAAATTAGAACAAACTGTTACAGATTATGTAGAGAAATTAACTGCACAACAAATTGAAAATAAACAAGAAAAAATTGAAAGCAAAAAGGCCCTTGAAGATAGAGATCGTAGAATAGCGAAATTGCTTGAAACAAATATTTCTTTACAGCGTAAATTATGGGAATACAAAAATAATCAAAGTAGGAATGAACCAGTAGAAAAGAGTGAAATCAGATCTCTTCAAGAATTAGAGCCAAAATGGGAAAAAATACATTCTGAAAGTGAGTTAAAAAAATGGAGAGATGGTCGGTTTGTCTTTTTTAAATCTAATCTTTATTCAAAAGCGACTAACGTGAAAGAGGCATGTCACTCTGAGAATCCTAATGTAAGGATGGGAAAAATTTACTATGATGGGCAATGGAAGATTGTACCCTTTGATACATCTGGACAGAAGATTAACAACACTCATATAGTCGAATTTCCCATCCCCTCTCTTCGCTATCTGCATGTAGTACCGATGCTAAGAAGGGAGATTAAAACTCTTTCTCTTTCAGACTAAAAGTTTCCCATAAGAGAGGAGGATAGAGACTCCTCTCTAGACTCTCTTTGAATTTTTGAAAAAAACCATACAATATTTTTCTCAAATTCGTTCTAATACTTAGTACGATGAGAACCATGTAAAGATAGGTCGTGCGAATATGGGACAAAAAAAAAGAATTTTACTGATTGAGGATGAAGAGGATATTTCCTCTTTGCTAAAACTCCAAGCTGAATTATCCGGATATAAGCTACATGTAGAAGTAGATGGCATCAATGGCTTTAGAGCAGTAGAAAGGGAAAAACCTGATCTTGTTATTTTAGATATCATGTTACCTGGTCAAAATGGGTTAGACGTCTGCCGAAAGATCAAATCCAACCCTGATCTAAAAAATATTCCTATCATTATTCTCTCAGCAAAAGGAGAGGAATTAGATGTTGTTCTCGGGCTGGAACTGGGAGCAGATGATTATGTGGCCAAACCCTTTTCTCCAAAAGTTTTATTCTCTAGGATCAAAGCTGTTTTGAGGAGAGGAAAAGAGCCGGAAAAAGTGATAAAAACTATCAAATTTGGAAACTTCCAATTAGAAGTGGACAAATATATCTTGAAAAATGAAGAAAAAGTGATTCCCCTCACACTTTCTGAATTTGGCATTCTAAAAAGATTGCTCAGCAACAAAGGAAAGGTTTTGACACGGAACCAACTGTTGGATGATGTAAATAATGACGATTCTTTGATAGTCGACCGAAATATCGATGTCCATATAGCCTCCCTTAGGAAGAAACTAGGCCCTAACTTCTCTGGAATAGAGACGGTACGAGGAATTGGATATCGATTCAAAGAGACTCTTGCCTCTGCCGATAAAAAATGATGGACTCTTTTTCTAGAAGGTTTAGTAAGAGTAATAGACCTGTGAGGTGGTTACTCTGCATCATTTTTTTTCTCTTTTCTATCTCTTCTTGTCAAACAAGGACAGGGACGGGAGTAATCGCCGGAGGAGCTTTAGGTGCTGTAGTAGGAGGAGCTACAGGAGGAGGGAGCGGCGCTTTGATAGGCGGTGCTGCAGGAATCATAGCAGGCGGGCTGGTAGGAGCTGCGTTAGATGAACATGAGAGAAGAAAAATGAATGAGAAAAGTCCCAAAACTGTGGAAAAAATGGACCAAGGGACCCCTTTGACGGTTACCGATATCATCCAACTCCACCAAGCAGGGATAGATGATGAGACCATCATTCATTATATCGAGTCAAGTGGTACAACCTACAGTTTGACGCAAAGTCAAATCAGAAGAATGCAAAAAGCAGGTGTCAGCCAAACTGTAATCAATTTTATGATAGAAACAGGGATGTAACAACAGATCATGACAATCTCCTTACAAGATAGTGTCGATTTCAATACAGATTTTTTTGAAAATTCACTGAAAAATTCTTACAAAAGCCTTCTTCGCTCATTTAAAAAGATCTCTATTCAACACAATCTTTTCCATTTGAGTTCTCTATTTTTGCTTCTTTTGGAATCTGTCATCCTTCTCTACTCTCTTTTTTCTTTGGACCAGACCTATATCGCGCTGAACATCGCAGCTATATTTCTTACTCTTTTTTTATACACTGCTCTCTTTTTTTATCTTCAAGCTAAGAAGCCAGATCAATTTCTGCAGCTGAAAGAACAATTGATTCAAACTTGTAGAAAATCCATTTCTGTTCCGGAAGGAGAGGCGGATCATCATTTGAGTATTGCTCAGGCTTGTATTAGATTGGCAATCTATTTGAAAGATTATGAACAAAATTTTTATACCTCTTCTTTTATGAAAAAAAAATGGGCCAAAGGCTGGTCTGCCTTTTTCCATTTTGGGGATATCTTTTTCTTAAAACAGCTTCTGCTAGGAGCTGCTATAGAAGAACACAATACGCAGATCAGGGTATCTGCAACCGATATGGAGGTGCATGCCTCTTTAGCAAGCACCTACAGCCTCCTTTCAAAACAGTTTTTAGAAGCAAAAAAGAAATTAGACTCTCTTCCATTAACCCAATGGAAACATAGGAAATTATATAGAACACTCGAGGAGAAATTTCGTATCTCAGCACAAAGAGCTGTAGAAGAATTTACCATTTTGCAATCGCAAACACCTGAAGATCCTTGGATCCATCAAATGTTAGCAAGGACCTATCAAGATCTCGATATGCCAGAAAAAGAGATAGCTGAGTATGAAAAAATAGCCTCGTTGACAGAGCTAGAGACCTATGCGCTGCTTCGCTTGGGCATCTTATATTTTGAGCAGGGAGAAAATGCAAAAGGTCTGGCAGTCTATGAAAAATTAAAAGGAAAAAATATAAAAAAAGCAGAAGAATTGATTTCTTATTATGGTTGTTTTAAAAATCAGATATTATCCTTTGAACTGGAAAGTTAATCCGGGTCAATAAGATTTTAGAAATTGGTAAATCTATATTGAAAATTGCTTAATTTATATCTAACCCTTATGATCGTAGGAGAGTGTTCGCTATGAAATTGTTTGTTACCCTTTTTGCATCTTCCATGCTACTGGCATCTGAGATGCTAACGTTTCCCGATCCTTCCACCTACGAAGAGGCTCTCTTCATGAGGCGTCTCAGCGAATTATGGGAGGATAATGAAAAAGATGTTGCCATCCGGCAAGCTATCTCCTACGTAGAAGAAAATCCCTCTTCTGTCCTATCAGATGCTTTGCGCCTATTTTTAGGAGATCATTTTTTACAAAAAAATGAATATGAAAAAGCGGAAAGCTATTTCAGAGAAATTGTCGATATAGATTATTACAAAAATGGCTTTTTGAAGAGAATGCAATGCCTGCAAGCTTTAGAATGGTACCAGGTCCTTGTATCGGAATGTGAAGAGAAAATCTCATTTTTTGAAGAGGGCTCCCCACTTCAGCTAAAAGTGGTGCAATTGCTAGGAGATGGTTTTACCCAACTGGCAAGAAAAGCTCCTAAAAACTCTCCAGATCAAGCTGACTATGCCAGCATGGCCAAAAGCTATTTCCTCATGTTAGCGGACAGTGATCTCTACGAAGAGGTACTCCCCAGTCTTGCTTATTTACATACTCTACTGCAAGAACATGAGCAGGCAGCAACTATCTATCATGACTTAGCGAATAAGAATGAAAAAGGACGAGAGGGTTATCTTTATCAAGCCGCCCAGATGGAAATGCAATTTGATAAAGAGCAAGCTGCCCAGACGTTCAGTCAAATTTGTCATTTAGGTGGAAAGAAAAAAAATAATGCAGCCCTTAATCGAATGCTCCTTCTATACGAATTGAAAAAATATTCAGATATTGTGCTTTCGAAAGATCAATTTTCATCCTATCTCGATCAAGAAAAATCATCTTATATTCATTTCATCATTGGAAAAAGTTATTTTAACCTAGAAGATTACGATCGGGCCTACCCTGAACTCAAAGAGTGTCTGCAAGATAATAGATTTTTAGATCAATCTACATTTGAAAATGCTTGTGTCACAGTCTTGGACTGTGCGCAAAAATTGGGTGATATTGAAGGGTTTAATGACTTTCTGGAAAAGCTTATATCTGCACAACCTGATAGTCCCTTTCTAGTGCGGGCAAAAATAGCCCAAGCTATGATCTACAAGACCAAAAAAAATTATCCTAGAGCTTTGATGATTTTTGAAGAACTTTTCGCTACCCATCCTGAGGTAGAAGATCATAGCCTTGCCCTTTTTGAATATGCACACACTCTTTACCTTACCAAACATTGGAATGAATCGATTGATCTTCTTGGAAAATTCCTCTCTATCAACCCCAAAGATCCCACTGCCTTTCAACTCTATATCCAAGCAAATCTGGAAAGTTACCAAGCAGATGGCAACGAAGAACGATTGGAGCTCTTAGTGGACCAGCTAGAGATGGCTTTAGCCGAACCTTTTTTCTCTGAAGAAGTAGCTAATGAATACAAATATACACTTGGGAAATGCTATTACGACCAAGGAGAATATGGAAAAGCAATTCAGGAAACGGAATGTTTGCTATTCGACCAGTCTATACCTGAAGAATTGGCGCAAAATACCCTCTTTCTGATTACCTACTCCAACCTTAGTGTGGGCAATGAGCAACAATTCTTACTCTACGGAGAAAAAACGGTAGAAAAAGCTGCAGACCACCCCCATACTCCCTCCCTGCACTTGCATCTTTTCAATACCTATTTAGATAAAGATCAGATGGAGCCTGCCTCCGATCATCTATTCCAAGCCTTCGACAAAGGTAAAGAGATACAAAATAGGAATAAACTATGGCTTGTGCATTACTATTTTGAGACCATAGAACTGTTCACCCAAACACATCCTTTGAAAAAGATTGCAGATGATCCGGAGATGTTACTCTTATCCGACCGATCTTTTGCTTTATGGGATAGCCTACTAGAGCAAAATCCTGAATTATTGCCATCAAAAGGTGTATTCAGAGAAAAAGAGCTTTATCACCTAGCAGAACTTTATGAAATGCGAGGACTTTACGATGAGCAGATAGCTCTTCTTTCAAAATTACTGGAAGCAAAAGAAAAACATTCTGATGAAGATTGGGACCTTCACGAAGAAATTCCCTTTTCTTTGGCAAAAGCTTTCTGGAAAAAAGGAGAGGAACCAAAAGCTGTAAGTTGGTTCGAAAAAATTTGTGAAGAAAAACGATTTTATCGTTATCCA
>CAYPKB010000038.1:0-3298 GCA_964411185.1 uncultured bacterium | reverse complement strand
AAGCCTACGCCGGTCTCGAACTGGCTAAGATATATATAGCAAAACAGACAGAAGAGAATCCTAAGTCAAGAGACAAAGCTCTTTCTATCCTTCTTGACATCACAAACCAAAAAAATTGCTTAAATGAGCCGCTACATCTAGAGGCTGCCATGGAATATGTGGAACTCTCTTCTGCTTTTCCGAAAGATCCTATTAGTGCAGAAAAACGATTAAAGCTGCTTTCTAAAACGAAAACTACCTTTGTAGAGCAAGAAGATGTACATTCCAAAGATTACCATACTCTCAAAGAAGAGCATCCCGAAAAAGCAACCATCATTTCTGCTTACATAGACTTATTTGATTTGGAGATGATCTTTTGTGAATATCTCATGGCCGTAGGCAATGGAGAAGAAGATAAAGCCAATGAACTGCAAATAGAGGCTAATAAAATTGTCTCTCTTTGGGAGAATCATCCTGTCCATGAAGCTTTTTACAAAAGATTTGAGAAAAGCAAACAAAGATGGATCGAACTACAGGAACTCAATTCTAGCGAAGGAAGCCTCTGAGATTGTATGCTTGCTTCTATCTATTAAGGAGAAAATATTTTGTCTTTGCCAAGACTGAAAGCAAAGTCTTTACTTATCTCCATTTTTTTGCATCTTGTATCCATTTTTCTTCTCTATCAGCAGATGAGTGGATACAAAGTAATAGAGACACGTAAGCTAAAAAAAAATGGAGTTATTCAAGAGATTGCAATCAATATTAGTTCACCTGAAGAAGATAGAGTATCTTTGCAATCACCTACTCCCTTAAAAGAAGAGAGCCAAGAAAGAGTTGCCACTTTTACAAAAGAGCTCTCCCAAAAGGAATATCCTTTCACTCCTACCTATGCATTAGAAGAGCTACAAACTCCTTCTCATCTTCTACATACTGACCCATTAACAATCTCTTGGAAGACAAATGAAATTCCAAAAGATCCTTTGCAACCAATCCATACAGTTCCTGCTGTCTACCATGCTCATAAAGAAGAAAGTAGACCTTCTGCACCGGAGATGGATCTATCCCTTCTGCCTGTTGCAACTCAAGAGATCGATTTCAGTCAGGAAGAGTCTTCCCTCCCTCTTTCAGCCCTAGAAGAAAGTTCTTTGGAACCAGAAAAAAAAATACGAAAAGCCCCTCCTTCCATACCTTCCATGAAAAGCCTTTCAACTCTTTCATGGGGTGATTTTTTTGATTATGAGATTGTCTATTACCCTGATGGGGAGGAGTACATTTTTGCTCTCACCTTGATGCCTAAAAAAGATATTCTTTTTCCTAGGATGAAACAGCATGTCCATTTTTTAGTAGATACCTCCCATGCCATCCAAGCTGCCAGGTTGAAAACCTCCATCCACGCTATTTTACGTGCACTTTCTATCCTTCATGAAGATGATTTGGTAAGTGTTACCTGCTTTGATAGCAAAATGAAAAAAATTATAAAATATTTGCCCAACACACAAAGTAATAAAAAAACAGTCCGCTCTCTTACATCACAAATAGAGCTTGGAAATATTTTTGCCTCTCCCGATCCATACAAACCTTTGCAATCCCTTCTTTTTGACCAACCCTCTTTTTCCCATCTTGAGAGTTTGATATTGATCACAGATGGAAAAGGCATTAGCACCAAACAAAATAATTTACATCTGATGCAGAATTGGACGGCAAAAAACCAAGGAAGATATCACCTACACGCCATCGCAACTGAATCTGATACTATGTCCAATCTGTTGGATCTTTTTTGTTCATTCAACAAAGGAAAACTCTATCTTTCCCACAGCGTAACCGGCCTAAAGCGGAAAATGCAAAAATTGATGCACTCAATAAAATACCCTATAGCCAAGGATCTGCATATATCTGCCTATTCCAAAAACCAAGAGTCTCTCCAATTATTCCCATCCACTACTCTACTTCCCTCTCTTTACCTGGGAGAACCTCTGGTGATTTGGGGCAAAAGCAGCAATTTGGAAGATTTTACCCTCTTTTTACAAGGAAGAAATCTTTCCCATTGGATCAACATAAAGAAAAAAATTACCTTTCGTGACGCAAAAGGAGCTGAAAGCTCTTTTGTAAAAAGTTGGGATAAACAAAGAGCCTATCAATGTTATGACAACTATTTCCGATACCAAGATCCAGACTATCTGCTGCAAGCAAAAGAAATTCTCTCCTCACAAAATATCGATCCAATCCTGCCATGACTCTGCATATTACAGGTGGCGCCTTCAAAGGAAGAAAGCTTGTTGCTCCTAAAGGAGAAAATACGCGCCCCACTAAAGCAGTGGTGAAAGAGGCTTTTTTTAATATTTGCCAAGGAAATCTAAGCGATTCCCTATTCCTTGACCTTTTCGCCGGTAGCGGCGCTATGGGATTAAAAGCTCTATCCAGAGGTGCTAAACAAGCTTTCTTCTTGGACCATCATCCTCAAGCGATAGAGGCCATAAAAAAAAACATAAAAGAATTAGAACTGCAAGATAAATGCATCGTTGTAAAAAACCATTGGGAAAAGGGTATTGCCATCCTTCACAACAGAGGATTCCAATTTGATTATATCTACGCAGATCCCCCCTATCATTTTCCATTGGAAGAGAAGAAAAAACTGGTAGAGACTCTTTTTATCTCTTCTTTAGTAAAAGGATCTCTTTTCTTAGAGGACAATTCTCTAGATCTCTCAAAAACACCTCCTACCGACATCAGGTGCATAAAAGAAAAAAAATATGGAAAGAGTTTTCTCATGCAATGGGTTCGCTGAAAAAAAAGGTTTTATTCTTCTTTTTTTCTTTGATGACCAAGCGATGCACTTCTTCTCAATTTCCTATGATGTTCCACTTCCTTCTTACGCAAAAGGGAGCCATGTTCCCATAACAAAAATCCATAGAGCGTATCTTTTTTCTTCTTAATCTCTTGAGCAAGAGGAGAGTCAGGTAAGGGAATTCCTAATTCATTTTTATCTTCTTCTATCTTTTTGGCCGCTAAAAAGAGAGAAAAAACTATCTGAGTTGGAATCATGAGATGGGAGGAGACTTTGGATTGTAATATCTCTAAAGCTTTTTCCTCTTCTTTTTTTTCTGCTAAGGCAACAAGTAGAATATAGTAGAGAACATCAAAGGAATGATCTTTTTCATCGAGCCAAGGATCATCAAGCAGCTTAAAACAGATGGAAGAGTGCTCTGTTGATAGAGCTACGATGGCAGAAAAAAGCAGCTCTCTTTTCATTCCTTGGGTATTTTTTAGGGCTTTGTTTACGACTTTTTGGTCCATAAACTTCTTTATTTGGAATACCCTT
>CAYPKB010000037.1:1489-9370 GCA_964411185.1 uncultured bacterium | reverse complement strand
GAGCTATTCGTAATAGGAAAAACTCTATTATCCGGCTCAGCTTTTAAAGTAGCTCCACGAGATTCAAACCACTGGATCGTATCTTGAGGCTGAAATCTATGGAAAGGACCTCTTAGCTCTCGGTTGCCTCGAGGATAATTTTGAATAAGTTTAGCAGGATCAAAACAGAAATGGGTCACATTGCATCTTCCCCCTCCTGAGATGCGCACTTTAGCAAGCAGTACCGCACTCTTTTCCAAAAGAGCCACTTTTGCCATTGGTCTTGCAGCCTTGGCACTAAGGGCTGCAAAGACACCTGCGGCTCCGCCTCCAATTACAATTAAATCATACATGCAAATATTTTTTAAGAGAGTGAGATAGGTCCAAAAGGTTACACTCTCTTTACCACTTTTTCCAGTCAAAAGTTCTGAATGCTAGAGCAATGTTAAAATGATACCCCCTTTTAGCAAAGTTCAATATAAAACACCTTTGCTGAAGATTTTATTTTCTTTCTTCAATTTGAACCGTGTTTAAAGTCGGTCTCATAAATGCTGCTGCAATATATTTTCTAGAAAGTTTTTCTCCTTTTTTCAGAGAAAGAGAAAATCTTTGAACAAGCATCCCTACAATCAAGACTAATTCTAAAAAGGCAAAATTTTTTGCAACACAGGATCTTTTTCCGCTACCGAAAGGAATATAGGCATGTGGATTTTCTTGACCGTGAGGATTGGATAAAAATCTTTCAGGTTGGAAAGCACCGGGATTTGTCCAAAATTCCGGATGCCTATGAATGAGGTCTAAATTTAGAGATAGGCAATGACCTTTCTTTAAAATATATTGATCAATCTCATCGTCTTCTTTTATTTCCCTTTGGATGAAAAAAAGAGGTGTATTTAATCGTAAAGATTCCCTTACTACTGCCTTAGTAAAATCTAATTGCTCATATTCTTTATAATTGGGAAGTCCATTTTTACAAATATCATTCATCTCAGAAACAATTCTCTCTTCCGTTTCGCGATTTTGTAAAATCATAGAAAAAATGGATCGAAGAGCAGAGGTAGTAGTAGTGAAACCCGCTACATCAAAAGTAATGATCTGGTTGGCAACTTTTTGTAGATGGGGACATTTTCTGTCTGTTACCTTATAAGCAGCTAGAAAGGTTCCCAAAAGATCATCATAATCTTTTCCTTCTTCCAGTCGGGAAATAACTGCTTCCTCTTTGATCTGGTTAAAAAGAGAGATCACTCTCTCAAACGCTTTTTTTCTTGGGGAGGGTAGAATCCAAGGTAATTTAGTTATAGATGTCGCTCTTTTCATGATGAGATCAAAAAAGAGAGGAATATTATCTATAAGTTTTTCAGGATCGATATTTATAGAATGAAAAATGGTTGAATTGATGTTTTTCAAAGCAAGAATATCTAATTGACGTCCAATGGGACACAAGAGGTTCTCTGGAAGATATTTTTTTTTCCATTCCTCTATCATCTCATCGGTGTTGTTAGCCACGATTTTTGTATATCTTTCAAAGTAAACATCAGATTGAAAAGATCTATCCGCTAATGACCGATCTTCTCTCCACTGTTCCCATTCATTGGTAAGCAGCATATTATCTTCTCCAAGAACAGGGCTAAAATTTTTAATTACGACAGGATATTTATCATAATTTTCTGCATTTTTTGTGAGGATATGTTCTGCAAATTTTGGATGAGAGAGGAAATAATGAGGATATCCCGTAAACTTTTTAAAATAGATATCTCCATATCTATTTTGAAGCTTTTCTAGATATTTCAAAGGATCACGTAAAAATTTTATAAGAAAACTAAGAGTAAAATCTGATACTTTGGGAATTTCTTTCATCTATTTCTTACTTGCTAGAGGTTCTCCAGCGCTGATGAATTCTTCGCTGTGGATTTTTCTCTCTGGAATCTGATATTCTTGTAATATTTCTTTAATTCCTTTCTCATAGGCTTTGGGGCCACAAATATAAATCTCCGCCTCAGGATATTTTTGCAAAAGAAATTGTACATCCTTTTTTTGTATCCTTCCTTGTTCTGAAGTAAGGCGGATATTCACTTCAATATTAGGATATTCGTTCGCCCAAATTTGAAGTTCTTTTTGAAAAATTGCCTCTTCTTTGGTTCTAGCTGAGTAATCGATAGATAAAGGGATTTTTCCTTGTAGATATATAAGTTCTCTTGCAAAAGCTATAGCAGGAGTAATTCCAATTCCTGCCATAAGACAAATTCCTGGTAGGTTTTCCTGTTTTTGAAAAACAAATTCTCCTTGTGGTGGAGAGATTCGTAATTGAATATTTTCATTACAATGATCAAATAGCCAACTGGAAAAATACCCCTCTTTTTTTACGGTAATTTCATAACAGTTTTTCTCCTGATCTGATTTAGTCAGCGTATAGCTTCTTGCTATCCAGTTTCCTTGAATATTCCCCTCTACAACAATGTGTTGTCCGCCTTTAAAAGAAGAGGGTATATGTCCCTGCAAAGGAACTAGGATAAAACTTTTTACCCTATCTGAATGATCTATTACTTCAACGATTTTCACGGGAATCCATCCAGTTCCACCAGCAAGTTCTATGAGACGGGGCTTACACCCCCCGCAGACAGTTCCCGCACCTGTCTCTTTGGAAATCTCCTCTACAGTACGACCTTCTTGTATAAGTTTTTGTATAACATCTACCTTGACATGCATGCATTCGCACACAATATCTCCGCTAAAGAAGGCTTTTGATGCAGCTTCTATTCTTCCTGTATTTCGAAACTTCTCTAAGACCTCATCAGAAATTTCTACCTTTTCATAAACAAGTTTTGTAATTTCTAAAAGATCGTCCCATGGACCTACATTTAGTACACCAACAAGCGTATGATTATTCAAGAAAAGAGTCCGACTACATGTCTCTTCTTTTTCAAAAAGTTCCTCTCTGTTCTGAGGCTGGTTTAAATAAGCTATGGAATAGATATCTTTTTCAATTAATTTCGATGCATTGATAAAATCCCCATTGGATTTGCGAATAGTTGTGTGAATAGCAGGTTTATCTAGAAACTGCCCTTGATGCTGAATAACAAGCCCAAGCGAGGGAACTTCATACATTTGTTTTTGTGTTTCTATGAACTTTTGTAACTTCACATTTTTTTCGTAGAGCTTCTGTAATAGATCTGAAGAAACCACAGAAACTTGCGACCTTGTAATGCTTACTGCTGTCGCTTCTCTAGGTTTCTTCTCTAATACACCTAACTCACCAAAGAAAAGCCCCGGTTGTACCACCTCATTGAAGAGAATCTTATTGTTTTCATCATACTTTCTTATAGCGACTAGACCGCTGATAAGAAAGTAGGCATTATCGGGATCATCACCCTGACGAAAAAAGATTTCTCTTTCTTCATAAGTAAAAACTGTATCAAATAGAAAGCCGAGCTCTTCCTTATTTTCCTGTAATTTTTCTACAAACTTTGAAGTAAGGTTTTTTTGCCCCACCTCTTCAAGTAATTTCTGCAAGTTTTTATCTTTTTTCATATACTTTTGGAACTCTTTATGAGAGAGCGTATATGTTTTTACATCTGTTAATGCCCGTACACTTGCATTTCTAGGCATCGGTGTTGCTGTAGCTATAGCTTGTTCACCAAAGTAGTTTCCTTTTTCCAATCTTGCTAAAATTATCTCATGCCCCTCCGAATCATAGGTAAAGACCTGAACAGATCCTGCTACAATCAGATAGAGTTTATCTCCAATTTCTCCTTCATTCAAAATGAGATTCCCACTTTGAAAGGTCTCTTCCTCTAACTTTTGACATATGGTATTTAGTTCTTCTTCTGTATATTCCATGAATAACTCTATCTCTTTGAGAAGGCTGATACTAAATTCTGTTTTTTCCATGTTTTATGTAATGCTCTATCTATATCTTCTTTTTAACTAAAAGAAAGAAGAAAATAAAACAAAAAAACAAGAGAGAATTTATTAGAAATAATGAAACTGTCCTAATAAATTCTAAATGGACATATAAGAGAATTTCTCTGAATTGGAACGATTAATGGCTTTGTAGCCTAATGAGTGAGAGACAAATTTAAGATTTCGCCATTCTATAGAAATTTGAGTATTCCTAATCAAAAGTTCTGAATGCCTCCAACCACTTCCATTAACGCATCTTTAAAACAAAAATAGTCTTGATACTATTTCTTAATTGGGTTTTTTATAACGAAGAGAGTCATCTTTTTTAACCTGTTTCATAAAATTCAACATCTCTTCTTTGGTAGTAAACTCCAGAACAACAGCATCCTCTCTATCTATATTTTCAATACCTTGCAAATGGTCATATTCATGCTGAAAAACCTTAGCCGCAAATCCTTCTAAAATTTTCTCTACTTTCTCTCCCTCTACATTTAGATACTGAACTTTGATTGCTTCATAGCGAGGAATTTTTGCTAGCTTCGAACTACCATTACTTAACATGGCTGAAAAACACCCCTCCCATCCTTCTATTTTGTCATCTCCCACAGGGATAAAGGATGGATTGATTACTCCTTCCAAGTTACTTGGATCACGATCAAAGCTAAATATAAATACAGATTTACTAATACCAATCTGAGGAGCCGCCAATCCTGCTGCAGGCAAATGAGGCTCTAGCGCCAAAAATAACTTTTCAACAATTTCTCTAGCTAAAGGCAGTTCATTATCTTTTAGTTGTTCTGTTTTTCTCTTTAAGACATGTTGTAAGGGACTATCTATTGTGACAATCTGCACATTCTCTGCAAAATTTTGATTAAAAAAGGAGATAAACACCACCAATAAAGAAGATATTTTCAAATTCATAAAACCTTGTTTGGACTCATTTTTATCAATGTTGCCGTAAAACTTCGTCCTTCAGGGCGGAGATATAAGGCGCTTGTTTGTAAGTTTCCTACAATTTTAACATATTCCGGTCTTTAGAGACATACCCGTGGGCAAACGGAAGTTAACGTCTGTGGAGAGAATGTGAGAGCTGGGGGAGATGAGTTGGTTCAAAACCGTAAAAGTCCCCACAGTGGGATGATTACGGCGAAAACCAAGCCATTTCCTCTGGGCGGTCTCAGTGAAACAGAAACCTGCTGGAAAGTGCAAGCAAGTACAACCCTTATATGCTCATAAAAAATCTCCCTCGTTTACGTAGGAGAGGATGTCAAGAATGGGATTTTCCTATTTCTAAATGGCTATATCTTTAGATTTGATTTTTCAATGAGGTTAGAAATCGAAACGCAGGCTGAGATTGAGTCCCTGCAAAATCAAGTTGTTGTTTTGGGCACCAGAGGCATCGGAAAATATTTGGAATTGATTAAACCAATCTTCGATTTCATAACCTAACTTTAGTGCAAAATGAGATTGATTCTGATTGAAGTTACAATCCCATCCAAATCCCATAAAACTACGTAACATAAAGGAACCAAAGTTGCGATCTAAGGTTTTGATAAAAATAGTCGTAAAAAACAAATTGTCAGTGAATTTATCTCGAATAGACCAATACCCCCAAAGGTAACTAGCCTCGATTTGCCCAATAAGACTAAAAAAGCTTTGTAAAACATTACCAAAAGACCATTTTCCGCTTACACCTCCTGTTGGTCCTCCTCCTGTAAAACGCTGTTTTATATTTTCTGTGGCAGAGTGCAACCCAAAGATATCAACAATTGTCCAATGGGAGTCGATAGTTTGGTCTACCCATCCTCCTCTTACTCCTATGGCTGGGCGTAAAAGGAGATATTTGCTGACTAAAAAACTGCGACCCAGATCCCAAGTGAACATGTTGTAATGGATATGTAAAGAGGCTCTTCCATTGTCAAATGGTTCTAAAAGAGAGAGTCTAGCCGCTAAAAATGCTGGTGTCACAGGTCCATTTGTATGATCAGATGCTTTCGATTGAAACCAGGTATATCTTGCTTGTGTGTCCCACTGATCATGTTCCATATTATATCCAAGACCAATGCAAAACCCAGGCGCCCAATCAAAAGTAAATGTTTTATAAGCTGTTTTTACGGAGTTTTGATTCTGATTGAGAGTAAATGCCCAATCTACCGTTTCACTAGTATACCAATAGAGTGCTTCGGCAAAAATATTGATAGTTTTGGGTTGTTCTTTTGGACGAATAGAAATATTTGGTACACCGCAATTAGCATAGAGATTCCCCGTGAAAATGAGAAAAAATAGAAAGGCATGTTTAGCAATAGCTTGGAAATTGAGATGAGACACGGCTATTTTCTACTCCTTAAAAATCGAAACGACAATTGAAAGTTACACCCTGCAAAGTTAGATCTCCATGCAAACGCTGCAATTGGAAGGTAGCAAATCGAAGTTGATTCAACCAGAGCTGCATCTCATAGCCTAACCTAGTAGAAAACCGTGATTTGTTCGAGGAGAAGTTGAGATCCCACTCCAATCCCAAAAATCCACGAAACATCAAAGATCCTAATGCTGCTTTTTTCATATTTACAGAAGATGTCTGGCCTGCGGTATTTTTATAGAAATCTTTACACAACCAGCTTCCCCACATTGTTGCTATCGAAAAATCGCCAAAGAAATCGATACAATGAAACCCAAAATCACCCACTCTCCATTTGGTATTAATACCACCGGTAGGTCCAGCCCCCCAAAAATTATTCTTTAAGCGTTCTGTTCCAGAGTTACTAGTGGGTATATTATTAATAATTAAGTTGAAATATTGTCCATGGATCAATTGATTGATCCAACCACCTTTTATACCCAAAAAAGGACGCAAAGCTAGGTTTTTGCTTATCCAATAGCTTCTCCCTAATTCCCAATCAAACATATTGAGGAAAAAAGTCCATTTCACACTCATACTCCTCGGCGTATCTCCGCTTAGAAAAGCTGCATACAACTCTGGAATGATCTCAGCATCGGTATTAAAAGGAATGGAATGAGTATCATCAGTTTTAAACCAAGTCCAATAAAATATGCTATCCCACTGATCATAGGCTAAGTTATACCCCGCCCCTATTCGAAAACCATAGTCCCATGTAAAATTGAACCCTACTGCTTCCCAACTACTTGTATTCAATCCCACTGTAACAACATCAGCCCAAATAGCAGAAACTTCTTGCGAAGCATACCAAGCAAGAAAATCTCCAGAGACCACCCATTCATTCGAAGAACTCTGTAAACGAGTGGAAATGTTTGGCAAGCCTTGGACATTCTTTTCCTCAGCACACAGTTTTGCTAATGCTGCTATTAACAAGATGGAAAAGATAACTCTATTAGAAGTCGAAGCTAAGCTCAAAAGTTCCTCCTTGCAATGTTAGCATATTGACTAATCTTCCTGCGGTGAATGAATAAAATTGTAGTTGATCTAGCCAAAATTGCATCTCATAGCCCAATTTTGCAGTGAATCGGTATTGGCTTTGACTAAAATTAAGATCGCACCCGAATCCCATAAATGTCCTTATTGTGGAAGCACCACCATTAATATTTTGAAGATCAACAACAACTTGTTGAGGAAGATCATTGCGAAAAAGATCGCTAAAAGACCAATGGCCCCACATAAGAGCCCCCGAAAAATCTCCAAAAAGATAAAATTGACTCTGCTTATTAAATAGATTCCATTGTGTATTAATACCTGTTGTAGGACCAATACCCCAAAAATTATTTTCGAGATTTTCTCTGCCAACATTAAAGAATGCAGCGCCAGTTCGATCTGGGTTGTACCATTGTGAATGAATAGATTGATATATCCACCCTCCTTTTACGCCAAGAAATGGCCGTAGAGATAATGCTTTACTAACCCGATAATTACGACCTAACTCCCAATCAAACATATTAAAATTGATTGTCCAGTCGATATCAGCACTCTGATAAGAAGGCCCAGAAAGTCCTGATCCATCCGCATTATCGACATAAAAATTACCTAGA
>CAYPKB010000037.1:0-1479 GCA_964411185.1 uncultured bacterium | reverse complement strand
ACCTAGAAAAGTAGAATGAACTGTCCCTGGTCCACTTGATATGGCATCTTTTCCTTTGGTATGAAACCAAGTATAAAAAGCTTGTGTATCCCATTGATCATGTTCCATGCCATAACCAACGCCTACCCTAAAACCAGTATCCCATGTGAAATCGATTTCCAATATATCATTAGTGGCTCTCAAGCCTTCAGTGATAACTTCAGCCCAACAATCTGCTCCTGCTTCTCTAGCAGTCCAAACAATAAAATTAGCAAAAATAGCAAAGCTTCTAGAGTTGGGATTATCTCTCGCTGAGATATTTGGCAACCCATTGTTCATTTCCTGTCCAGATGATGCCATGACATTTAATGAGAAAAGAAAAAGAAAGATCGTACAGATATGGAAGCATTTTTTTTTCAAGCAGACACTCCTGGATATGCTCAAAAAAAATTTAAACTGTTGAGTGAATGAATGCCAATCGAAAATTTTGAATTTCTTCTACCTACAACATCCTGAAAGAAAGATTAGTTTACGGAAATCTTTGTTCCCATCTTTTTAGAATTCAGGACTCTTGTTTTTATCTGTAAGAGCTTTTTTTGTATCTACAAATGGGCTGTGGATCAATTCAGGTAAGAAGATTCAAAAGAAGTAGTCTTTCGAAATCATTTCAAATATAGATCCATTTTTGGTTTTTCTTTTGAATTTAAGATAATCTAAAGTGAAACTTATGAATATCTAAAGTGTTTGAATGCTCAAAAGATCGTTAAAAACTTATATTGAAGAACTTAGTAAAAAATAACCGGTAGTAACTCTGATGGGCCCGCGTCAATCTGGAAAGACCACGCTTGTGAAAGCTGCCTTTGCTCGTAAACCCTATGTCAATATGGAGGATGCCGAAAATAGAGCCTTAGCCACCGAAGACCCTAAAAGCTTTATCAATGTTGCCGTAAACTCCGTCCTTCAGGGCGGAGATATTAGGCAACATTGATAAAAGGGTTTCTATAAACCTTGAACATCTTTTGCTTCAGGACCTTTTCGACCTTTTTCCTCAACATATTCAACTTTTTGGCCTTCTTTTAGAGAGGAAGTACCTGCAGCAAGATTGCTGATATGTACAAATACCTCATTTCCACCTGCATCTGGAGTTATGAAACCGAACCCTTTTTGTGCATTAAAAAACTTAACTGTACCTTTTGATTTAACCATTTGAATTTTCTCTTTGAATTTACAATATTTATGAAGTTTGTTTGACGAACCACTAAGATAGCTGATTTAGGATAAATTTCGAAGCACTAAGAATTTTATCATGATCGATCGCGGCTTTGAAGACGTAAAATAGAGGATGGTTATAGCATCCAGCTGTGCTCGGTAACTCTTAAGCTATACTAGTATATCTCCCTTTTCAGTAGTAAAAATTTTCTTTTGATTGTTTTGCCATTTTATTTTTTTTTTTTTATATTAATTTAATTTTTTAATACGATTACATTTTTTTATAAATAC
>CAYPKB010000036.1:0-9586 GCA_964411185.1 uncultured bacterium | reverse complement strand
AAAATAGTATTAGGATTAATCAAAGCAGATCCATCAAAGAGAATTACAGTAACAGAGGCGCAACAAATTTATCATAGTTTGCCTAAGTAGAAGGGTTCCCCACAGAAAAAAGATATAGGAGGAAGAATATGTCTTTACCAACAGATAATTCGTACATTGATAATCAAAGTTTTCTACAACATATTGAAAAGATCCATAAAGGATTGGAAAGTGGATCTCTCGTCAATAAAAAATTAGAAGTGGTCAGTCGATGGAGTCTCCAATGGATTTCTGACTGTTTTTTTGCTTTTTTTCATTTCTTGCAAGGCAGAGATATCTTTTCTTCTTATCGTACGGTAGCTGTTTTAGAAGGGCTCACTGAATATTGTTTGGATAAGCAAGATTTTTTTCTCTCTTCCCGGGAAAATTTTACTTTAGCAAAAAATTCCGTGAAAAAGGTGGTTGATTTCTTCAGGAATAAAACGGGAATGAAATATCCCAACAGTTTTGAAAAGATAGATAGAGTATTGCAAATGGAATGGCCAACTTTTTCATGGCCAGATGAAGCTAGCCAGCAAGATGGTGATGCAGAATTATTTCGTTTGACTCCCATCCAAAGGAGAGAGACCGAAACACTCATTCGCTCTTTTGCCTTTTCCAGAACAGTGGGGAAAAAAGTTGAGATACGGTTTTTTAAGAAAAAAGAGGGAGCTGAAGTTGAAAAAAGAGTGGAATTAAGAGAACTAGAAGGAGGAAAAAGAGTTGGAAAGAGTGTGGAACTACCCTGCTCTATTGTATTTATAGATCCTCAAGATGGATCTCTAATTCCCCACATTCTTCTTTGCAGTAAAGTGAATAAACTTTGCCATGATATTCTCTCAGGAACTATTCTTGTTCGCTCTCTTCTAGATAGCACTACTTCAGAAAGATTGCACCATTTGCCAAAATCTAGAAAACAACTCTTCAACAAAGCCATTCAATTGATTCCCATTGTTAGAAAAAAGAAGGAGCAAACCGAAGACAAAAAAGCCTATGAAGAAAATCGTCTCTATCCATCCACTACAAAAGAAGCAGCTGCCCCTTCGAAAACCTTCGTTATCTATAAGCAACAAGTTGGTGATATAGGAACCTTTTTAAAGAAAAAAGAAGAAAAGCCTCTGGTGACCATTTCGGAAGCATCTTATTTTTCTCAAGTTTACCAACAGTTTTGTCAGATCCAGAAGGAATGGTCAGAAAGAATATTTCTTTTTTCATCAACTAACCAATCGATTCTCACAAAATTGGCCAATCTCTGTGAAGAGAATAGTGATATTATCGTTTCTTTGGATCCAGAGTGGTATCTTTTAAAAAAAATGGTAAGAACTCTCGTTCAATCCATAGAAAAAGAGGCTTCAGAAGCTTATGAGAATGAATTGAAGAGAATCAAGAAAATCCTAGGTTATGGATTCCCTAAGATTTATTGGCCATCATCAGCTGCTCCTCAACTACCTGGTGAGCCTACTCTTTCTCCTTCTGAGCTATTTTCTTTGACTCCGTCCATGAAAAAAAGAATAGCCAATATTCTACAAAAGTACATGTTCGGTAGAGGAATTGGTCTCCAACTCCATTTAATCTTTCAAGAAAGTGGCACACCACAGGATAAAAATTGGGTTCCCACTTCTCGAACTTTGCTTTTATATAACGCAACAAAAGAAGAGGCAATTGATAGAATAGATAACTTGCCTGATTCATTGTTATTTTATCAAAATGAAGGAGCATCTTTACCTTCACCCATTTTATGCAGCAATATGCAAGTAACTCCACAAGCGGAAAAAGAATCTGATAATGATTCTCCAATAGAAAAAAAATCCAAGCGTTCGGTGGGGATTGGCTTTGATCTTATTCATAACCAATGGGTTGTTATTAAAAAGAACACTCGTGGATTGGAGAAAAATAATCTACAATCTCTTCAAACATTGCAAGGAGAACAAAAGGATTGTATTGAGAGTCCGCTTGCTTTTATAGGGATTCGAAAAGTGAGAGCCCAAAAAATCTACCGAGATCAGTGTGTTTTTCCACCATTACAAAAAGAAGCTGCCTCAGAAACTAGATTAATAGAAAAGATGTATCCGGGGAATCTTTTTGCTCTTTTTGGAACCAATCTATCTCTCTCTCAAAAAATTTCTATCTTTTCAGATTTACTCCAATCTCTTGATACCATTCATCAACAATCGATCACTCAGGAAAGCGAATGTTTAGGAGAGGTTTCCATCTATCTTTCCCACGGAAATATCCATCCTGGAAATATATTGATTGGAAGAAGAGGAGGAAATTTGCCTTATTATCCTGTCTTATCGGATTTTAGAACCTCGTTGTCTCTAGACAATTTCGTTGCCAATCCAAACTGGGGTAGTGCCTTAGCAGGTGTCTTCGCAAAAAAAGTTTCTAAGATGCGTAGAGAAGTTTCTAAGATGTGTGGAGAAGGAAAAGACAAAGCGGAGATACAAAAACTTAGAAAGGAGATACAAAAACTTGCTAAGAAATATTATGTTCAATACGGCAGACAAGATGATGTTTGGATGGTTGGACAGATCCTTTTTTCCTTGCTTTCTGGGAGTCCATTTTATCTTGGTGCGGCTGCATCCTTTATCTTCGTAGAGAAGACGTCAAATGCCGAGTTCACTGAGATGATAGAAAAAGAATTAGAACAATTCGATGCGAATAATAGATTGACTAAAAGATATTTCAGTACGGATCAAGAAAATACGGATAAGGAAATTGGAGAGAGACTAAACCAATGTAGATTCAACGAAAATGAAATGCGAGTAGTGAATCAGGTGATCCTTCCTATGTTACAGAGTGATCCCGACCGTAGAATTTCTCTGGAAAATGCTATTAGTGAACTCAAAGAGATACAAGACAATCTAGGAGTAGAGTCAACTGACTAAAGTTGACTCTTATTTCCATTTTTTCTTTTTGAATCTTTTTTCCTTAGATAGATGCAGATTCTCATTTACCTTATCTACCACCTCATTGAAGTATTGCGTTAAAACCTCTTGATCCTCTTGATTCGAGTAATAATCTAATTGTTTTTTCAACCATTTTAACTCTTCATGTAGTTGGTCAGTCGTCTCATTTTCTCTATTGCTAGAAGCAAGATAGATCGACATCTCCTTCCACTCATCTTTCATTTCATCGAAATATTTTTTCGGTGGTCTCATAACTTCTCTCCCTGCTGTTCAGGAAATAAAGATTTTCCATCTTCTAGCGAAAATACCTTTTCTCTTTTTTTGGCTTGTGGCTGGTTCTTTTCCTTTCCTTGAAATACTCCATGTTTAGAGATGAGGATCTTTACTTTTCCCAACTCATCCACAACTACCATACTAGATGGTTTTCCCCCATGAACTAGAATTCCTTCATTACCTACAGGTCCTGATATAAGCAGATGAGGTACTTGCTGGATCATTCCAAGCGCAGCCATGGGCTCACTTTCTTCATTAAAAAAAGATACACTAGGAGTTTTGCCTCCTCGTAATACAGAAGCAGCTCTACCCTCGCTATCTCCTAGTCCAAGACCAGTTCCACCATCTGGAAGCATAGACCAGGATCCGACCGTTTTGTTCTGGGGATTTTTTAGAAAGACTCCGGTAGTATCTCCGGCTAGCAAAAGAACTCTGGACTGTTGCCTGTTATCGGCCAGTCTCATCTTACCTGCACCATCTTGACTTGTTGTAATTTGTGCTGCTACTTGATCATTTTCTCCAAAAAGAGAGATTTTACTTCCAGCTAGCTGAAACTTTTTCTGTCCTGTTCCATCTAAGCCTAAGATTTGAGGCAGCCCATCTACTATAGAAATTTCGACACTTCCTTCTTTCCCTTTGACAATGAGCTCTGTAAGCTCCAATTTGCTCTGCTTTTGCGTAAACCCTAATAAAACGAGGGCCACTAGAATTACATTTACACCCAATAAAAAATATGGCATCAGCCTTCGCATCAAAAACCTCCTACTCTTATTTCGTTTTGATCTATTGGAGATTGCTTGTCAAGAATATTTCAAAATGATATAAATTAACCTTTCATTAATTTTGATTTATTTATGATTGAACTATCTTCAAGAAAAAAAAGTAAAATTCGTTTAGATGAATATAATTATCAAAAAGATATCGAAATCAGAAAGACACTTGTTCAATTACCCCCTCTTGCTATTGAGCTGATTGATGAGATTCTCTATAGCAAAAAAACCATGTCTATATGGAAGCTGGCTCAAAGTGTAGAAGCTGTTACAGAAGAAATAGTCCCTATTCTAGAATCATTGGAAAAGCTGGGATTACTAACTATTTCTGATACGGAGGTTACTTCTCATAAAGAAGCTAAAAAGTACTTTGAATATGAAATCCTTCGATTCTCTGATGATTTCAGGCCGGATCTATCCTTTTTTCAAGCTCTATTGAAACATCTACCTATTCACATTCTTCCCAACTGGTATCAAATCCCCAAAAGCTCTAACCATATTTTCCAATCAATCGTAGAAAAATATCTTCATACCCCCCTCTTATACCAGCGCCACCTAATGGAAGTAAAAACAGATCCGATTTTATCTACCATTATTGAAGCTCTTTTGGAGGAAGGAAAGAGCGAACTCTCTACAAGAGAAATACAAGAGAGGCTCAAGATTTCTGATAAAGAATTGCAAGAAACAATCCTCTATTTGGAGTACAATTTTATCTGTTTCGCTTCTTACAAATATATAGAAGGGAGATGGGAAGAATATCTAATTCCCCTATATGAATGGCAACAATACCAAGAATCAAGAAATCAATCTTTTTTGATTGCCGATGAGGAAATAGAAGGTAATAAGAAGAATCCTTTTGCCTTTATTGAAGAGCTTTCTGCCTACCTCGTTCAGCCGGGCAATAAGGAAGAACTTTCTCATTTTTCTCAATCTTTACACTTTTTGGATAAAGAAGAACAATTACAAAAAGCAGGAAAAGAGTGGCTTGCACTATCTGATGAGGAAAAATCTCTCTATCTTTTCCAACACAGACAGCTTTTCACACCTATTTCATCTGTAGGAGAAAGAGCCTTTTGCGAAGCAGAAAAAAGTGTACGAAATGTCATAGGCAAGGGGTGGATATCCTTTGACCATTTTTTGTCCTTCGCTGAAATTTCTCTGGATCAATCTACGAAAGTAACATTGGAGAATAAAGGAAGGCTATTTCGATATGTATATCCGGAATATACTCCAGAACAAAAAAATTTTATACATGAAGTAGTCTTTGATCATCTCTATAAGATGGGAATGGTTTTTACCGGTAGATGCCAAGGAAAGGATTGTTTTAAGGTAACACCCTTCGGCGAAAAATTCTTTGCCCTGTAATTGACACTTGCCAAAGAGAGCTTTGCTCACGTATCCTTTTTCCATAAATATGTCAAAAAAAGAATTAGTCAAAAACCGTAAAGCCTTGCATGACTATGATATCCTTGATTCTTTCGAGGCAGGAATCGTCTTAACAGGTACAGAAGTCAAATCATTAAAATCCCACCATGGAAGCTTGCAGGAAGCCTATGTTATGGAGATTAAAGATGAGTTATGGCTAATCAATAGTACTATACCTCCCTACTCCCATGGTAATGTCTATAACCACAAAGAAAAAAGAGAGAGAAAGCTTCTTCTTCACAAAAGAGAAATAGAAAAAATTATAAAACAGATTACACAAAAAGGGCTCACTGTTATTCCATTGAGTATTTATGAAGTATCCGGCAAGATCAAAGTAAAGATCGCTTTGGCTAAGGGAAGAAAAGCTTTCGATAAAAGAGAAAAATTGAAAGAAAAGCAAGATAAGCGACAATTGGAACGAGCGTTAAAAAAGCAGCTCTCGTGATAGCTTCTTCTTGACAGTCAAGATTTTTTTCTCGTATTTTATCCATTAAAACCAGAGGAATTACTATGAATGTCGTCATTTCTAAAGAAGATCTCATATCATTAATTGGTAGTATTCAATCTATTGTGGCGGCAAAACCTGCCATTCCGGTCCTGTCTAATGTATTATTGGAAGCAGTGGACGATCAGTTAATAGTTAGTGCAACGGATCTTACCGTAAGCATTAAAGCCTATGTCGATGCTAAAATCATTGAACCAGGAAATATTGCTATCCCAGCCCGTAGGTTCTTTCAACTGATTCGGGAGATTCCCTCTCCTCAAATCAAAATTACATTGAAAAGCAATGACCAGGCTGAAATCACTTCCGGTAGCTCCCTATTCAAGATTCATGGCATGCAAAAAGAGGAATTCCCTGAATTTCCCGATTTATCCTCTGCTATTCAAATTGTATTTTCAGGAAAGGAGTTAAAAGAGACTCTGCAAAACACCTCATTCTCTTGCGCAAGAGAAGATAGTAGATATATGCTCAACGGAATCTCTGTGCAAATAGCTGAGCAAAAAGCTACCTTTATTGGAACGGATGGAAAAAGATTGGCCAAAATCGAGAGAGAATTGACTATCGATCCATCTTTTCAAGGTAACTATATCATTCCTTTAAAAGCAGTAGAAGAGATGAGCAAAATTCTGGGAGACAAGGAAGAAGAGGTGTCTATCTCTTTTCTTCCAGATAAAGCAAGTTGCGAAGTTGGTTCTGTGACTCTTGTTACCAAACTATTATCAGGACAATATCCAGATATTCAGAAGGTAATACCCGGAGATACAAAACATTCTATTCCTCTGCATAGACAGGAGTTGATTTCTTTATTGAGACAGGTCTCCTTGTTTACCAATGAACAAAACTCTTCAGTCCGGTTTATTTTTGGTGAAAATGAACTTACGCTGGTAGCTTCAACTAAAGAGATCGGAGAAGGTACTGTTTCTATGCCGGTAGATTTTCCTGATCCCAAATGGGAAGTAGCTTTTAATCCCCATTACTTTATTGATATCTTACGACATAGTAAGGATGAAACAGTTCTTTTTTCCATTAATGATCCCCATAATCCAGGAAAAATCACTGACTCATCGGGTTCCGTATTTGTTATTATGCCCATGAGGCTCACAGAGTCTCCCTCGGTAGAAGATGTATCTCAAAAACCTGCGTTTGCATAATTTTCGCCTTCTAAGTCAAGTTGAGTTAGAGTTTTCTCCGAATATCAATTTGATTTGTGGTGACAATGCACAAGGGAAAAGTTCTCTTTTAGAGGCGATTTATCTATTGAGCACAGGACAATCTTTTCGAGGTTCCTCTTTTAAGGAGATGGTCAAAAAAAAAGAATCAGGCTTTTTTTTAGAAGGCTTTTTTGAAAGAGAGGGAATAGAAGAGAGTATCCGCATTACATTCGATGGGAAGGAGAAGAAATATTATTATGATGGAGAGTACCACTCTTCTTTCAGTAAGCTTCTGCCTCTATTCCCTTTAACTTTATACTCGCCTGAAGATATTGAGTTGGTATCTGGTCCTCCTTCCTGTAGAAGAAGAGCTATGAATATTCTTCTGGCAAAAGCAGACTCATCTTATCTTTTCCATCTCTTTCGTTATGCCAGGGCTCTTCGCCATAGGAATATCCTTCTCAAAGAAAAAAAAGAGAGAGGAATCGAGGTCTTTGAAGAAGAGCTTGCCAAATCAGGTAGTTATTTGACTGTAAATCGATATCGATTCTGTCAAACTATGCAACCTATTTTACAAGCCTATTACCAGGAGATTGTTCAAGGAGAAGAGACCCCTTCTCTCTCTTATAGAAAACCATCTTACTTTGACGAGGAAGAGAAGGTCATTTTTGAAAAGCTTTTGCAAGCTTTATCCCATCATAGAAAAAAAGAAAAAGAGATGGGGCATAGCCTGATAGGACCTCATAGAGATGATCTCTCCTTTGCCATAGATGAGATGCCAGCAAAAATATATGCCAGTGAGGGACAAAAAAGATCTCTTGCTTGTGCTTTCCGTATGGGACAAAGAGAGTATTTAGAGGCCAAGCAAGGAAGGGATTCTGCATTTGCCATAGATGATTTCGGTTCCCACCTAGATGAGAATAGAAAAATGGGAATAGAAAAACTGTTACCCGCTATGGGACAGGTATTTCTAACAACACCTTCTCATTCTTCTCTTTCCTCTGTAGAGGCTAGATCTTTTCAGTTAGAAAAGGGAAAAATCTATAATCTTTCCAACGTATCTACGTAAGCTTTTCCTTCGGGGTATTTTTTCTCTGAGGCATAGAATTCCAACATCTTCTTGGCTAATACTTTGCCTAATTGAACACCCTCTTGGTCAAAAGAGTTAATGTTCCAGATAAAACCTTGGAAGGCGACTTTATGTTCATAAAAAGAGAGAAGAGCCCCCATAGTTCTTGGATGCAAATCTCTAGCTAAAAGCACTCGGTTGGGACGGTTACCGGAGAAGTTTTTATTGGGATTTTTATCTTTTTTTCCTGTGGCCAATGCAATAGATTGAGCAAAAAGATTAGAAAGCAACTTCTGTTGTGAAGTGGTTTTTTCCACTAGGCTATCCATCCCATGTTGGCTTTTTTTAAATCCTATGAACTCGATGGGAACTACTGTAGTTCCCTGGTGTAATAACTGGAAGAACGAATGTTGACCATTGGTTCCTATCTCTCCCCATACGATAGGGCCTGTTGGATAATTTACGAAATTTCCTTGCTTATCTATAGATTTTCCATTCGATTCCATGTCCAACTGCTGCAGATGAGCTGGAAAGCGTATCAAGGCTTGAGAATAAGGAATAATTGCAACTGTCTGATGGCCCAGAAAATTTCTATTCCATATTCCAAGCAGAGCAGAAATTAGAGGTAAATTTTTTTCCATATCCTCATAGAGGGCATGTTTATCCATTTCACTTGCCCCTTTCAAAATCTCCTTGAATTGGTTGATGCCTAGAGTGAAGGCAAGCGTTACTCCCCCAACCATAGAAGTAGCTGAATATCTTCCTCCTACGTAATCCCAAATGTAAAATACCTCACGATATTTATTCGGATCGTCCATGGGAGAGTTTTTACCTGTCACTGCAATCAAATGATCTTTGGGATTGAGTCCTCTTTTTTCCAGCTGTTCACGTATGAGTACTTCATTGGTAAGGGTTTCCAGTGTAGATCCTGATTTAGAGACTACTACGAAAAGAGCATTGGCAGGATCGATTTTTTCAAGAAGAGAAGCGGCATCATCGGGATCGACATTAGAGATAAAGTGAGCTTTTCTTCCTTTGATGGAGAATTTTTCTAATGCTAAATAGAGAGCTCGTGGACCTAAATCAGATCCTCCAATTCCGATTTGAACGATTTGAGTGAATTGCTCTTTCTTTTCGAGATCCTCTAGAAATTGTTCTAATTTCCGATACTCCTCAAAAGCTAAATTGGAAGCTTCTAATACAGGTTTCTCCGAGATTCGTTCTTCGAAAAAGTCTCTCATTGCGGTATGCAAAACTCTTCTATTTTCTGAGGCATACCCTTCAATTTTGTTGATGATCTTTCCTTTTTGCATCGCTTCCATTTTTTCAAGGGCATATGTCTCTTCAGCAAGATCAAAAAGAGTTTCTAAAATATTTTCATCAATCAATTCTGTTCCATACATAAGAGAAAAGCCTAACGCTTCCGATTGAAATTGCTTCACTCTTTTAGAGGTGAAAACCCCTTTTTC
>CAYPKB010000035.1:0-9622 GCA_964411185.1 uncultured bacterium | reverse complement strand
TATTGGCAATACTTCGAATGCATCTTCCTATCGATAGATATAAAAGAGTGCACTACTATTTACGTCTTATAGCTCTTGAGTCTGCTTTTGCAAAAAAAATGAGTAAAAACGATTGGTCAGAAGAAAAAATATTGATCTTTCAAAAATCATTGCAGAAGCTATTTTACGAAGCTAATAAAAAGCTGGGAAAATTCATTCTACAAGAAGAGGCTCTCTTAGTAGAAAGATTAGATAAGCAACTTACGCCATTTTTGGAAGCTAAGAAAACAGAACTCGGAAAAGTGGAGAAGATTCCTCAAACGGAAGGTATTTTACTAGATCCAAATAGATTTACCGTTCAATATTCCTGGTTAAAAGAGATGCAATCCTTTATCTCTGGCTTATTTTCGTTAAGTAAAAATAGAAGATCTATCAACTGGGATAACGCATCATTTCTGCATACAACAGAAATCACCTCTCAAAACTTTTTGGAATCACTCAAAATTGCCGCTTCTTACGGACTCTCCTCAAAAGAGAAAAGAATGTTCCCCTTTTATCAAGATGCCATAGATAATTTTGTTTCACTCATTCCCATTAGAGATACATTTTGGAAATCCATCCCTCACAATCAGATTACTCCTATTGTTAAATATTTAAACAAACTTCTCTTTCGCTATCACCAAATCACAATTGGATTTGACGGATTAGTTACTCCTAGAAGGGTAATGACAGCCCTTGCGATTCAAATTTCTATATATGAACTCTGTAAAAAGGCTGACCAACGGGCATTTCGACATAAAGAAAAAGAAATTATTCCTTTTAACCCTTTTCTTAAAATCAAAAATAGCTCCTTCTTTTTACCTAATAACGAAAATGATGGCAAAAGATATAAAGAGCTCTCGGAATATTTTGGTTCGATAGAAGGGATCTCTTTTATTCCCTATGCATTCTATTCTCTATCCTCTAGGGATGAAATAGAAACAAAAGGAGGAGAGGCTATATTTTTTCATAATCTTGTTAAGCAAAAAGATAATTTTGTAAAGCAAGAAGAAGATAGAGATATACCTATAAGTAAAGGTATTGTCTCTTTTGAAATATGGTATCCTGATAGCGCTGCCTTCAGTCGGGATAAACTTAAAATAATTTTTCTTGTAAATGATCTATCCTACCTTACCAACTATCCCATGCATCGCGCTTTTTTAGAATCGACTTATTTAACCTATTCTTTTTGGCAAAGAGATCGTTCGGCAATAACATTAAGTTCAAAAGATAGCTTTCCCAATACACTTCGTTATCGTCTAGATTTCCATAACGGGTGCTTCACCTTTTTCAGAGGCTCTTCCTTTTCAGAAAATGTTTTGGATCCTTTTGCTCTTTCCTAACCAGCTCTTCCTACAGATCGAAAGATCTATGCCCCAAACTATATAAGTGATGATAATTTTATGCCCGCTTTCGACGGTTCAGAAACGAATCCCCTTATATTCTTCCAAGATAGATGTACGAAAGATTTCAATTTTCTTCTCGCTGTGATGAGCTCATCCTCGAGCAAAATAAAAATCCGACTGGAAGAGCTTCTTTCTCATTTTAGCGGTCATGTTACCCACTTTTCAGATCCCAATATCCAAACACAATTTTGGCTGCAATTTTTTAAAATCCCGTTGTATCCGCAACAGACACTCGAGGATGAAGAAAAGAAATTTGTAATTGGTGAATCCTTTGAAAAGCAGGTAGAAAAAAATCCCGCTTTACTAACTTCTATTCTCCAATTTATTAGAATTGGATTGGTTCACTTCATTCAGGGATCTCTCAAACCTTGCATCTCAGGTAGCTCTTTTTTTCTTAGACTAGCCATTCGATCGGCAGAGATTCTCTCTACTTTTTTAGATGAAGAAGCAAAAAAACCTTATCATCATTTATTGGAGGAGATCAAAAATAATTACTTACCTCAATTAGAAAAAGCGATTGATAATAACTCCTACTCTCAAGAAGAAAAGACTATTTTCTTCTTGCATAGACTCTATTTTCATCTTGTGGGGCTACCGATTCTACAAAAAGAGGCAACTCCTTTTGAAGTTTTGCCTGACTATGTAGCTGTTCAGCAGCTTCCCATTAGTGAAAATCATTCTATGGCTTTTTTGATAGAAGCAATTTCTCCTTTTATCCACCTCTACTTAAGAGAGCTTCCTAATAAAACTCTTTCATGGAGTGAGTTATTCCCAGCTATTTTTGAAAGGATCGGAATAGAGTTAGACCCCGATGATTTAACAATCACGAACTCAAAAGGTAGGCAAAAAAATTTACAGGTTCATGGGAAAAGCTCTGGAGAAAGCTATGGAGTACACCTACCTACCGGGATCATTAGCATTGATAACCAAACCTTTTCTTTAGTTAGAGACTTCAATTATTCCTTGGAATCCTTTCGCTATCTTTTCGGGAAAAACTACAGAGTACCTATTCTTAGTAATGGTAGTTGGTACTTTTTTTCCCATGAGATCTTTGGAGAGGTGCGGATAGATAAAACCAGCCCTAACCGAGGGCTACAAGCTAAAATCGGTGGAAAATGGCACTATTTTATCCCTCCTTCGTTCTTTCGAAAAAAAAATCTTACTTATCCCCCAAAAGCACTTCAAACTTATAATCAGCTCTATTGGCATCCTGTCTTAGAAGATAGCTCTACTGCCAAGGAGTTGGTTATCACACATAGAGATAACCTTACTAAAGTCCTGTACAAAATAAATAAGACCGGTGTTGTAAAAAAGGGTTCGCTCTCTTTATTTCCTCATGCTCAGGACAATGCTCTTTCTATATTCGATTCCACCCACCAGCTTCTGGTGACTGATGAAAAAGCAGACCTGGTTAGAATAGACCTTCCTAGAATTACTTCCTCCGAAGGTCATATTTTATACTTTACAAGAGGAAAAGCAGCAAACCTTCGAACTAATGAATGGTTTTGGGATGATAATTACATGCTTCTTCCTGATAGAAATTGTTACTTTGATAATTTTTATCACTATTTAGAGGTGAAACATTGTCTTACACAACAGAGGTCTATCCTCGTTCCACTTGCTCCTTTTTCTCTTGAACCTAATCCTTTTACATCTAAAAGGACCTTAACTTATGAAAAGGGATCTACGAAAGAAAGAGATCCTTTCACCAAAGAAGAAGAAAAGAGATTTTATCTATCTTTACCTGTTAGAGGGGGAAAAATAACCCCGGATACTATTATTGGTCATATTTTTCTTTCGTATCTCTATTTGGGAACTAAACATTTTGAAGAAGCTTTCAAAGAGCTCGATTTTGTATCTGATGCAGATGACCATACCCATCTCGATCTGAAATGGTTAAAAGAAATTATCCTCTACCCTTTGAAAATGAATCATTATTCACCAAATATCTTTGCCATTTCTTTGAAAGCCGCTCTCATTTATTTCTCTGCTTGCGAAAGTGTAAATGCAAGAGAAAATATCGAAGAGAAAGAAAAATTTTGGGAGGGATTATCTTTTATCTATCAAAAGTATACTAATAGGCTCGCAACTATCCAGCCTGCTTTCCTTTTAGACAAAAAACAAGAACTTTTCTTGATAGATAAACTTTTACTTCAAAAGATCAAGAACAAAAAATCTTTGGACACAAGAAGAAAATTCCTTACTACTGATCTAGACAGCAATGAGAGTTTATTTTCCTCTTTTCTTCTATTTCCTACACAAGTTGCATTGCCCTCAATTGAAGGGATAATAGAAAAACTAAATTTTTCCACTCTTTTTCCTGAAGAACATTTCCATGGGGATCCTTTTTCATTTGTTCATAGTTTTAAAAATTTCTCCAGAGAAAAACTTTTAGCTCATAGAGCATCCTTTTTTATTCGAAGTCTTGAAATCATCGAGAAAGGTGATAATAAAGAGATACACAAATTACATTTTTATACTCTTTTTCACCTGATTAATTCACCTTACGAAATGGAAGACGATAGAAATTTGCTCTTCAACCTTATATTATATCTGCTTACATATCCCCTGCATGAACAGAAAATCAGAAAACTGATCAATGCTTTTTCATGTAAGAAGATTAATTACATACAAGATTTTTTCGAAAAATTTCTAGAGCATAAGCCCCCCATTCTTTTCCCTCCAAAAATACCAACTCAACCTAATCTCAAGGGGAATCCAATAACTCTTCTTCCAACTAGTGTAGAAACTAAAAAACTCCCAGAAAAACTCTCTCTCTCTCTAGAACCCCTAACCCAGTTTAAAGAGTGGTTCGAAGCTTTTTCTGACAAATGGACCCAAACGCCCATTGAAAATCGATTTCCTGAAGCTGTTATAGAAAGCTTAGGGATAAAGACTAAGGCCTTTGAAGATGCATTTGTACCAGAAAAATATCACAACGCTTTTTCTAGAGAATTGGAAGAATTAATCGAAGAAATAAAGGAGGGAGGTAGGCAGCTTCCAACAAAAGAGATCTCTATTTCCAAGGAAGTAGCACTCCAAATGGAGAAAGAACTACGAAAAAAAATAGAAGAGAGTGACAAAAAAAGAAATGAGCTAGCTTCTTCTATTCTACAAACAGTAAATGATCCTGGCGAAGACCTTCGAACAAAACTTGAACTCGGAGCAGGAAAAAAACCAAGACTTACCATGGAAGATATGGAGCTGCTCTTATTGAAACAAGATATTTCAGCTTGTGAAAAAGCATTCCCGGCAAAGCTTTCAGAGATTGAGATCAATATAATCTTGCAAAGAGTAGCTGAGTGGGAAGTCCTAGAAATAACCCATATCAGAATGCAAGAAACACTAAAGATGATCACAGAGTTGACAAAAGATAAAAAAGATGAGACAAGAACCTCTCTTTCTCAAAAGCTCTTTGACTATGTAACCACACCACAGAAACATCTACAGGAAAGTCCTCATAATTATGTTTTTCTAGTATTCGCAAGAAGAACTCTTAAAATTCCAAGAGAAGACCAAGTATCCCATATTGAAAAAATTGCTCCATTAACAAAAAGTTCCATTTTCCAAGCTATTATGGGATCGGGAAAAACTTCAGTTATCGCTGCCATCTGGGCTCACATACAGGCTCTTGCAGGGAAATTGCCTACCTTTTTTGTGGACCGATCCCTGCTCAAAGTTGTAAAAACTCTCTTGAAAAATTCACAAATGCATGCTTTTGATCAGAAGATCTTTACTCTTGACTATAGCAGAGAGGATCTTGATATTCGTAGAGATGGTAATGCTCTTCTAGAAAAGATCTTAAGGAGGTTGAAAAAAGGGCAAGAAAACCAGGAGCTTCTCATTCTGGAGCCTACCTTTATACATGCTCTTTCTTTAGAGCTTAGAATTGCTCATAGAGAATGGGCTGAAAAAAATAGATCTGAGTATGAAAAAAGAGCAAAACTCTTAATAGAAATCCTTGATTTTTTCAAAAATGAATCTGTAGGACTCTGCGATGAAGTAGACTTGCTTTTAAGATCTAAACGTGAAGTCAACTACCCTATTCACGAAATGCAACAAATTCCTTATACCCGGATTGATTTTGTTTCCCGCCTCTTTCTTTTATTAGCCAATGATTTTGAGGAAGAGCTGGGATTACAGCAAGATAAACAAAGCCTGCTTAGCGAGAAAGAATGGAAAGAACTTTTACCTATAATAGCTAAAAAGCTCTTTGATTTTCCTGAATTCCAGTTAGATAATAAACATAAAAAAGCTTTCTTACGATTTGTAACTGGAAAAAATGAATCTGGTAAAGAGCGGGAAGATAAACACTTTTTACAAGTAGTTCAAAGTTATCATAAATCTAGAAATAAAGAAGATAGAGAAAAGGCTGAAATTATCGCTCTTACGAAATATTTGTTATCGGAACTTCTACCTAAACTCTTTAAAAGATCGGTAAACAGGCATTATGGAAGAGATGGAGTTACAGGAAAAGTGATTCCTTATGTGGCGACAGACACTCCTGCCACTACACAATTTGGTAATCCATTAGAAGCTCTAGTTCTACATTTTCTGACAGCTCTTACGCAAGGTGTTGTCCCAGAACAGATAGAATCACTTGTCGATCAACTCTTTTTCTCTGCGAAGAAAAGAAGTGAAAAAGAGAAAATGAATATTTCTCAGACTCCAGAAGCTAAATTTTTGCAACGGATAACAGGAATGGATATTTTAGAACTGCGTTACAAAAAAAATCTCTTTAAAGCTGTACAAGCAATTAATAAAAATCTTGCTTTTCTGCTCTCTACAGAAGCTGAAACAGCAGCTCTTAGGGCAACTTATTTTCCCATTTTTACCTCTTCTACATCACAAGAGCTCTGTCCTAGAGTCAAAACGTTTTATGGAATGTCAGGAACTCCTTGGAATAGTGAAGAATACCCTAAAGAAATCTCTGGAAATAATGTCCATCTGGATAAAGGAGCCAAAGGTAAAATAGTGCACACCATGCTCCAAAGAGCTCATGAGACTAAGGTTTATGCTGCAGATACTAAAGATATTAGAAAAACCCTTTCTGCAATTTACGAAGAAAAAGGAAAACCCTTCCATCTTATTTTGGATTCGGGAGCGCTTTTTAAAAATTTAAGTAATCTAAAAGTAGCTACAGCCTATCATCAATTTGCCGAGGAGAATAATATTCCCATTAAAACGGTTCTTTTCTTTCATAAAAAAGAGGGTGAAATCGAATCTAACCATTTTGCTGCTTTGACCAAAAAAGGTGATCAGTATCTTATTACTTTTATACCGGGCACTACCAAAAGTGATATAGAAGGAAAAGGTATTCAACTGGAAAATTCAGCTTTCTTCTTAGATGAAAAACATACAACTGGAGTTGATATTCCATTTTTACCAAAAACAGAAGCCGTTGTTACAGTAGATGAAGGTATCACGCTTCGCACTCTGCTACAAACTATCATGCGCGAACGTCAATACCTAACAACCCAGCGTGCTGAGTTTCTACTGTCTACAGATCTTTATCAAAAAATGCCCCAAGAAGATAAGCTTCTTGGCATATTACAACTTGCTACCGCTAACCAAGCTAGAGAAAAGGCTGACTCTTTATTACGAGCTTTTAAACAAAAGCTCGAGGGGGTTATTAAAACCGTATTTACCGACTCTCTTAGTAACCCGAAATTGATACGTGGTAATATTGCTTTTATAAGAAATAAAGTCTTTCATGAATTTCTCTTTCCTCAGTTAAACATAGATCTTGCTCACATTTTTTTAACAGCGGAAACAACTATATCGCCTCTTGAAAAGCTATCATTAATGAAAGAGAATCTAGAACGTAAGTTTGCAAGAAAAATTCAAGAGCTCAAAGAGAGTATTGAAAATCCGCAGGCAGAATCTAGATTCATCACCATGGAAGAATTTAAAGAGTCTCATCTAGAAGAGGATCAAAAAACTATTTCAAAAAAATTAGAAGAGGTTATTGAAGAGGCTAAAATCAGAGAAAGTCGTTTTCCAGCTCAAGTCTCTCACAGAATTTCTTACCGCAAAGAAGAGTTTATCGATGAAGTTGAAGATATAGAAATACAACAAGAAGAGGAATGTGAATTAGAAGAAGCTGAAGAAGAGATTGAGCTACAGGAAGAGCAGCAAAAAGAACTGAATCTCTATACTGAGGGTGATTACTCTTGTGAGAGAGAGGAGACAATCTGGAAAGATGAGGAAATAAAAACCTTTTTAGATAAACTTTCTCTTAACGAAGATGATATACTTAAGAAAAAAGAGCTTCTTTCTCTTCCTGATCTATTTCCTGCTTGCGAAACTTTAGAAGGGAAAATAAAAGAAAAATATGAAAAGTTTTCTACTCTTTTTCCTCATCAAATTTTAGTTACAAAAAACTTCCGTTACGTAAAAGAAGATTTACAAACAGTTTTCTTTCCCGGTCAGCGTCTACCCAATCAGATAATAGTCATTCAAAGAGATAAGGATAATTTTCTCTTTCTTCTTCTTTCGAAAAAGGAAGCAGATTCTTTCAGGAATTTTCTCGCTACTCAATATAAAAGTAACCATTTCACCAATGTTTGGTTAATTGCTGCGAATGCTACAAGTTTTGCCAGAAACCCAAAACAATTCCCCATTCATCTTAAAAAGATAAGAGAGTTACTCGCTGTAGTGAATCTCTTTTCAGGAGCTCTCTCGAATATCATTGCTCTTGAGCTTGAAGAGGCTAAGTTGTGGATGATGGATCCTGACCAAGAGAAAATGAGAAGGAAAAAAGATTTTTTACTTATGCGTTTGGAAGATCGCCCACCTGAAAAACGACTCCTTTTAGCATCAGGACTCCTACACAAAAAAGATCTGAGAGGTATGCAAAAACATTTTGCACTGTGCCTACAAAGAGAAAATGCTACCGCTCTTACGCCAGAAAGAATAACAACCATCAGAAGCTACAGGAGTAAAGATGAGGTTTGTACCTTATCAGAAAATGAAATCCCTTTTGTACACCCTGATGCAGTCCAATATCTTCTTTCCTATCAGATACCCTATTTGGAAAAAGAAGAACAATTACAAAGAGTTCCTGTTGATAAGGTCAATTTATTAAATTCCAATCAGATAAAACATCTGACACCTTTCCAAGCTCTTCATATTACCAAATTACGATTGATCCAATCTCTCCCCATTTCACTATTACAAAAAATGGGAGGAGAAAATTGCAAAGATGCAGGAGATAAGAAGAAATACATAGGAAGCCATTTAACAAGAAAACAATTGAATCAGCTGACAGAAAAGAGCTGGGTAGACCATCTGTCTTGGAAAAAGCTTCTCTTTCTATCCCCCTCATTACAAAAGCACGCAAACAAAGCTTCAATTGAACAAGTACCAGATGATAAACTATCCTCTCTTCCAGATCCTCTTTTATCAAAGATAGCTCCAGAAAAATGGGAAAAAATATCAGAAGAACGAATTAGAGAAATCAAGGATTCAGATCTTTTAAATAGCTTAGCCCCTACCTATTTGAACAAAATTGCTCCTCCTCAATTATCAAAAATATCTAACGAAAGAATCAAAGATTTGACAAATCTTACTTTAATCCAAGCTCTATCATCAAACAAACTTGTGCATTTATCTAAGGAAAGTATAGAAAAAATCCCACTGCATACCATAGACAAGCTCAACGCAAAAATACTCCTTGAGCTGATTACCATTAATCCTGGTTTCATAAGAAAAGTAAAAGGAAATCAACAACTACCAGAAGTAATCCTTTCGATAAAAGATTGGTCAAATCCCAATAGCTATTACCATCATATTACCAAAGAGCAAATGAGAGCTATCCCCGATTATCTTGTGACAACCTTGCCCGTTTATTTGGTATCGCTATTAACGCAGAAGCAGATGGAGCTACTAACAGTAAGTCAAGTACAAAGATTAAATGGTAAAATTGTTGATAAACTGCCCAAAGGAAAAATTGAAATGCTCACAATTTCGCAGTTTGATTTTCTATCTGTTCAGAAATTACACCATCTATCACTGGCTCAAATTAGAAACATAGAAAAAGGATCTTTATTAGCAAAACTCCCTTCTTTACAGAGTCTCCTTCCTAAGCAAATTAAACTATTATCTGATCCATCAGCCATTCATAGATTGAATGATAACCAAATAGAAAACCTCACCCAAGTACAAATAAAGCATTTAACAGACTCTCAATTAGCTCA
>CAYPKB010000034.1:0-9708 GCA_964411185.1 uncultured bacterium | reverse complement strand
ATTGATTGGAAAAGGTGGTGATAAGCTCTATTTCTACGGCGGACAGATCTACGGAATCGACAGAGGGGGAAACCCCATTCCGGAGTTAGAGCTTGATGCTATTGCAAACAGCTATGAACATATCCCCTTTATTAAGTTTGAGGAAAAGATAAAAAGTACAAAACAAGGTGCCCATCCTTTGACTACTTTTTACCAAATGAACCTCCCAGTGGCAAAACTTATAGGTCAGCCTCTGGGTGGTTATAGTTTTGAAATGTTACAAAAGGGTTCCGATTATTACGATATTTGGGGCTTTGAACATTTCGCGATGAGCAAAATTGTAGAAAAGGAAGAAGTTCCAACTTCTGATAGGATCAAAAATAGCTCCTATTATTTAAAGTTACAACATCATCCATCTCTAAAACATCCAGCTATCAGATATGATAAAAATCTTCGGCTTCTTCCCTCTCTCTCTTTCTCTTATTCCTACATTCCCTTATCAGATACTCATTTAGAAAAGTTAAAAGAAGCTCTCTATACAGCCCGATTCAAAGTGATAAATGGAAAAGCACTACGATATGGCACATCTAGTAAAGCATTACAATATTACCCCTATTTTCCTACCTTGGATTTGCCAGATGGAACTTATGAATTTGATGAAGGAAGAGCTTATAAAGAAATCTTCCAAGGGCAACTTTATTCTCTTTCATCTGATCATCCTATCCACTCAACAAATCCCCAACTTGTCAAAACCTTGTACAATCTTGGAATAGAGTTCGATATACAGTGGGAAAAAGATAATAATTTTCCCAACAGATACACCTATTTTAGAAATGGAGACCTCTATCTGATGGGACAAGAAATTTTTTCCAAAAATGATCCTTATCTCCAAGCTTTTTTATCTCATGAGGTGGAAAAAGCAAAAAGACTCCACAATCATCATGCTTTTATAGATAAAGGTCCTCCAATCCGTCCAGACGGCACTTTAGATATGGAAAAAATTTCTACAGCAGGTATTGAAGTCCCCGAAGGGATGTACCTGGTCTTGGGAGATAACCATGCAATGTCTGCAGACAGCAGAGACTTCGGTTTTGTCCCAGAAAAAAATCTAAAAGGAAAGGTAAGTTTTGTACTATGGCCTCTTTCTAGTAGATGGCCATTTCCCATACAACCTGGATCGATATTTCTTCAAATGCCAACTATCGTCATATGGAGTTTTTTCCTAACAGCTCTAATCGCTTATCTAATTTGGCAGAACAAGAAAAAGAAAAAGTTTTTTTCTTAGAAAAATCTCCATGAAGAAAATTTTGACTCTAGCTTCTCTTTAAAAAGATGATAATTGAAAATAAAAGACTAGGATCGAATAAGCCACAGTAACTCCAACGCCTAATTTGAAGATAAGGGAATTAGAGTAAGTCATTCTATTTTTATTTAGTAATTTGACCACCAATAAAGTTGGAAAAAACACCAATAAGAGTGTGCAAGCAATACCAGCTCCATATTTCAATAATATATAAAATATCCTGAGATTTGTGCTGGAAAGAATAAAAGCTGGAACAAAAAGGAGCAGCATGATCAGAAATTTATTGATTCGAATGTTTTGTATCTGGAGAGCATCAACAAAAAAATCAATCAACCCTAAACTTACACCCAGAAAAGAGGTGGTCAAAGCGCAAAAGTAAAATAATTCTGCTAGGTAGGAGAGTAGAGAACTCTTTATGAGTTGTTTGAGAGGGGTTATAGCCGTTTGATCCTGTGTCCAAGCAGAATATAAGCTAATTTCTCCTTCGAAGGGTACTATGCCCATTATAAATGTTTGCCAGAAAACGTAGATCACTAATATGAACAAAGAACCTACAACGATCGCTCTTCTTGTTAATTTTTTATTATGATTTAGATAATTGAAAAGTGTGGGAATGATCCCATGAAAACTAAATGCGGTGATAAAAATAGGCAGTGAAAAAAAACCATTCTTCCAATTTTTAGGAACCAAATTAACCTGATTTATATCAGGGATACCCAACATAAAAATAAGAAATAAAGATAAAAACATAGGAAAAGTCAATAAAAAATTTACCCTTCCAACTGTTTTAGCTCCTTTTAATAAAAAAGGAAAAAACACTAATAGAAACAGTAAAGTACCCATTGGTATAGAAATTATCGGGAAGAGGTCTGAAATAAAAATACCCCCTCCTTTGGTGTATGCGAATATTAAAGATAAAAAGAGAACCAAATAAATCAGGAGGATAAAAATTTTAGACGATTTACCCAAAATTTTTTCAGATAGTGTAGAAAAATTGACAGACTCTTTTATTACAGCTAATGCTTCTACAAAAAATATTGCAGAAACAAATGAGGCTAACCAAGAAATAAAAAGAAATAATAAACTTGGTAAATAACCACCTAGAGATGATTCGACAGGCATACCTAACATGCCTGCTCCGATAGCTGTTCCTATGATTAGCAAACAAGCATTCAAAAACTTCATCTATTTTTTATTACACTCCGGGCAGTCTAGTCCCATCAAATGGGCTGTTCCACAAACAGGACAGAACATAACTCTATCGTAATGATTGATTAAGTAATTTTTTTGAGTCGAATTATACATGGTAAGTGTTGATAAAATCACTGTCATTATTAGAAAGATTTTTTTCATTTCGTTTCCTTTTTTTCATTTTCGTTCGAACAAAAAAATCAAAAAAAATTTTTCTTTCAAGTAAAAAAAATTAGAAAATCTTTCTCTGAGATGAAAAGAGTTGCGATTGTATTAAGGAATGAGATTTACATCTTAACTTTAGCTTTTTCGATTTCGATTACAGCTGTTTCTCCATTTAGATCTATAGATTCCCCTTCCAATGGCGCAAAATGTATCTCTGTGGCAAGCACCTCATGAGAAATAAAATCTGTATACTCTTGAAAGCAGGATTTGACACGATCTGTGGTATCTAAAGTTAAGATAATACGATCCGTAACATCGAGATTTTTTTCTTTTCTGAGGTAATTTATCTTATTTACAATCTCTCTTGCTAGTCCTTCTAAGAGGAGCTCTGGAGTAAGTTTGGTTTCCAGTGCTACAACAATATCTTTATCTGTAGCTGCTAGCATTTCTGTTTTTGTCTCTCGCCGGATTTGTATATCTTCATTGCTCAAATCAAATCTCTCTCCATCTATCATCACTCTGACAGGAATCCCCCTTCTGAGAGATTGGTATTCTTTATCTCCAAAAGTAGAGATTTTTTGCTGCATTTTCGGCATCAATTTCCCCACTTTCTTTCCTAAAATTCGAAAATTGGGGAGGAAGGTATGTTGAACAAAGGCCTGTTCTTCTTCGTGAAAATCAATCTCTTTCACATTCAGCTCCTCACAGATAAGGGCCTTTTGCTGATCGAGAAATTCTCTTGTGGATAGATCTGCTGTTGCAATATGAGCTTTTAAAAGAGGTTGTCTCACTTTGATTTTGCACTCTTTCCGTAAAGAATGTCCTAAAGCTACTACTCTTTGTACATAGCTAGTCTCTTTTTCCAACTGATGATCTCGCAAACTCTCATCGTAGTTTGGATAATCACATAGATGGACAGATATAGGATCTTCTTCTTTGCGTAATGATTGATAGAGATTTTCACTGAAAAATGGAATGAAAGGAGCTGCTACTTTAGACAGAGTGATCAATACATGGTAAAGCGTTTCGAAGGCTTGTCTTCTATCTTCTGTATCTTCATCTGCCCAGAACCTACTTCTAGATCTTCTAATATACCAATTGGTTAATTCTTCAATAAAATTAGTAAAAGGAACAACTGCTTGGTTTAAATCATATTGGTCTAAAGCAGTCTCTACTTCAATAATCAGTTTTTGCAATTGCGATAAGATCCATCTATCAATCAGAGCTGTAGGGTTGAGTTTGTTCGGAGTAAACTGATAGATATTCGCGTAGGTAGCTAAAAAAAGATAAGAATTCCAAAAAGGTAATAGAAATTGCCTAGATATCAACTCTACTCCTTTCTCGGAAAAGCGTAGATCATCTGCATAGACAGCAGGACTTTTCAAAAAATACAGTCTGATTGCATCTGCCCCAAAGCGATTGATGACAACTGTAGGATCAGGATAATTTTGCAGACTTTTGGACATTTTCTCGCCGTTTTCTGCCAAAATGATCCCATTTACAATAACATTTTTAAAGGCTGGTTTATCAAATAGAGCTGCAGCCAATACGGTTAGAGTATAAAACCATCCTCTGGTTTGATCTAGACCCTCTGCAATAAAATCTGCAGGGAAGCTTTTTTCCGTCTCTTCTTTTTGCTCAAAAGGATAATGAGATTGAGCGTAAGGCATAGAACCGGACTCAAACCAACAATCAAATACTTCAGGAATCCTTCTAAAGGTTTTTCCACTCTTTTGGAAAGTAAGGTGATCTATATGGTGACGGTGTAAATCTGTAGCTTTTTCCCCCGTCAACTCTTCTAACTCTTGTAGACTTCCAATCACATGAAGATCGTCACTATCTTCTGCTCTCCAGATGGGAATAGGTGTACCCCAATAACGATTTCTGGAGACCGCCCAATCTCTTGCCTGCAAAAGCCAATTCCCAAACCTTCCCTCTTTTAGATGTGAGGGTACCCAATGGATTTCATTGCTTGCATGTAGGATTCTTTCTTTGATGGATTCTACAGCAATAAACCATGTTTTTACTGCTTTGTAAATCAAAGGAGTGTTTGATCTCCAACAAAAGGGATATCTATGTCTGATCGTTCCTTGAAAAAAGACTCTTCCCTCTTGTTTTAATCTCTTCATGATAGGTTTATCTGCATCTTTGATAAGCATCCCTGCATATTCAGGAATTTCATCAGTGAACTTTCCGTTATTATCTACAGGACAAACTGCTTCGATTTCTGCTTTTTTGCAGGCGTAAAAATCAGTCTCACCAAAAGCTGGAGCCATGTGCACAATACCCGTTCCATCTTCCATAGTCACAAAGGTATCAGCAAGCACCGTAAAAGCTTTTTCCAGTTCAGCAAAATAAGGGAAGATCGGTTTATATTTTCTTCCTGCCAACTGTTTTCCTGTTAACTCTTCTACAATTTCGTAAGAACTATCTTCTTTGAAGTGGGCAGAGAGTCGTTTTTTTGCTATAAAGAATATTTCTTGGTTTTTTGTATCCCGTATTTTGAGGTAAGACTCATCCGGATGAACTGCGAGCGCGAGATTAGAAATTAGTGTCCATGGAGTGGTAGTCCAAGCTAGTAGAGAACCCTCTTCATCTTCGAGCTCAAATTTCACCACTAAAGAAGGGTCATTAACCTCTTGATAGTTCAGGTTAGCTTCAAAATTAGAAAGAGGTGTTCCTAATTTGGCAGAAAAAGGCATAACCTTATATCCTTCATAGACTAATCCTTTATCGAAAAGTTGTTTGAAAACCCACCAAACAGATTCCATGAAGGAAAGATCCATTGTTTTGTAAGCGTTTTCTACATCAATCCATCTACCCATTCTCTCTACGATAGTTTTCCATTGTTCCGTATAGCGCAGTACAATACTCCTGCACTCTTCATTAAAATTGGCTATGCCAAAACCTTCGATCTCTTTTGCTCCCGATAACTCCTTTCTCTTTTCGATCTCATTTTCTACAGGAAGCCCATGACAATCCCATCCAAATTTTCTAGGGACATAATATCCCTTCATGGTCTTATATCTCGGAATAATATCTTTAATGGTCCCCGCTAATAGATGCCCATAATGAGGCAGGCCTGTTGCGAAAGGAGGCCCATCATAAAAAGAGAAATAAGAAGCGCCTTTCCTCTGCTCTATGGATTTTGAAAAAATTCCTTCTTTTTCCCAAAAAGATAGGATTTTTTCTTCCTTTTTCGCTAAGCTGTCTTCTTTGTTGATTTCAAACATTTTCCTTCCTATTGATTATCAGTGGGTTAGAGAACGGTGATTTTAACCTTAACTATCACATACTGTGTGACTTACAGAGTATAGCGTGATAAATCATTTTATGATAGAATAAGATTAAGAAATACGGGGGTGTCCTGGTTTCGACTTGAAAATGAAGCATTAATGGCATGCAGGGGATGTCGGTTAACCTCTTTAAAAATATCGGCAAAACAATAATTGACAACTCTAATAAAGTTGTGCCCGTAAATTTCGCTGCTAATACAGCAGAAGATTTCGTGGCAGCTGCTGCGTAAGCCTAACCGTTTATGTAGCCCGGTAACCTAGGATTTGACCGGGAATTCTAGATTTTACCGTCATATTTCTCGGTGTGGAAAAAGGGGCTTGATCGTACCTCTAAACTTTTTTCCGAGATTCAAGAGGACGTGTTAGCTTGAAGTGGGGCATCTTGCAGCAAGGCTAACGTATATACAAGATGATAAGCATGTAGGCATTAATGGGGAGTTTTTCAAGGACGAGAGTTCGATTCTCTCCACCTCCATTTAGGCGTATTTACCCTCGCCAGGTATAGCGTATTTGTCTTTTCGCTAAAGATTGATGTAATGTCTTTTCATCAAAGACGGGCGTTACGTGCCCCTAACCGCCCAAGGGCAAGCGTACAATCCTCTCGCAAGGGATAAAACCACCTTTAATTATAAATAAAGGAGGTGTCGTATGAGAATTAATTTCTTAATACGATGCGCTTGGTTCTTATATCAAGTTATCAATTAGAAAAAAATAAAATCTAAAGCCAAGTTGTTTACTTGGCTTTTCTTGTTCTTCAAGAATAGAGTTGCATTCGAAAAATTTAGGCAACAATTTGTTGGCTAAATAAGCAAACAATCAATCTCTAGGTTTTGATTGTTTTGAGTTTTCAAGCTTTTCTCTTAAAACATAGGGATCTAAATCAATTTCATCACCCCATGTTAGAGTTTCACTTTCAGGATCTATTTTCACTTGATTAAAAAAATCAACTGATTCCCAAGCTTTAAAAATCCCTTTTCCAACAAGATGACTTAGATCAACTTCACCTTCTAAACCATCATCAAATTGGATCCAAACGCGATAGTTTGATCTCGATTCACAAGAAATAATTTTAGCTTTTTTAAACCCCATCTCCTCCCATTTACTGGAGAGGTGGGATTTTGTATAGTTTTTTGTGGTTTGTAGCAAGTTCCCAATCCTTTATTAGTTCTTTTTGGTATATTTGAGCCCATTCCAATACAAGTCCCAAAGCTCTTGGTGGTAAATTTCCTCTTAGTATTCCAACTGGTGAAATTTGAATTAATGCTTCATAATCACCATACTTGGCATGAAAATGAGGTGGAGCATGATCTTGATAATACATGAATATCATGATTCCAAAAAATTCTGAAATCTTTGGCATATATAAATTCTCTGATTAGAGAAAAGATTGTAAAATCATAACATATTTTTCCCAATCAAAAGTTCTGAACGCGTCTCTCCACCTCCATTGACAAACCTTGTCAAAGCCTATCAAATCTGATAGGCTTTTTACTTTTCTAAGGGATTCCATTATCAAAACACACTACTATTCCAATAAGACTGAAGACTTGAGACAGGTACGTGCGCTGGAATAGAGTATACTCAAAGGCTGGAAGAAATTTTCTGGTTTTTTTATTCTAAAATTCATTTATATTTTTCTTATTTTCAAAAAAATTGATAAGGAATCCATGAGTAAAGAACGAAAAGCCAATATTCGTAATAGTACCGCAGAATTCTTAATCTTTACTGGACAACCAAAAGAAAACAGTATTGAAGTTCGGGTGGCTGAAGAATCGGTCTGGCTTACACAAAAATTGATGAGCACATTATTTGAAGTTTCTGTTCCAACCATCAATGAACATCTATCTAATCTATTTATTCAAAATGAGATACCTAAAGAAGCAACTATTCGGAATTTCCGAATAGTTCAAAAAGAAGGAAGTCGTGAGGAAGGACAGGAAGCTCATTATATGGCGTTTCAGGGTCAAAATTTATCATATGTTGAAAATTCCTCTAAAAATGCACATATTAACAGAATATGTTCATTTGGTAAACATATCTACTAAACATGTTGAAATTCAGAAAAAAATTCAACATATCCTTCGCGGTCCGATATTCATCAAACTGAATACTAGATGTATAAGAAACCGTATTGTTTTAGCATCATCTCAAACCTCCACCAATCAAAAGTTCTGAATGTGTCCAACCACATCCATTTTGATCGGCTCAATCTTCGGTCTTTCCTATAGGTCACTTCTTATCTTCTTCTACTCTCTTGATTGAAGAGTAATGACCCATTCATTGCCTTCCTTTTTAAGCCAAACTTTACATTTTCCCATTTTAAATTCACTTTCTTTAACTCCTGGAACATGTAATTTCCCAATATCAGGCAAGTCTTGAATGATCACAAATTCACCCTTTATCACTCCATCTACACAAAATGGATCGCCTTCGTTCATTTCTCTTGGAAATCCTGGAAAACCTGGATACCATCTTTCTAATAACTCAGGATATTCTTTAGCAAGGAGATCAAATGGAATCTCATTCTCAATGAGACCATTGTCTATCATATTTAAAAGTGTTTCCAAGGGTATGTCTTTTTTATTTAATGCTATTTCGATTTGTTCTTTCATATAGCCTACATCTTTTATATCCCCATAAAATTTTAAAAAATTTTGCAATTCTGTCTAGTCAAAAGTTCTGAATGCGTCTCTCCACCTCCATTGCTAAACCTTTCCAAAGCCAATCAAATGAGATAGGCTTTTTTGGTAATATAACTTCTTAACAGCTCTACCCTTGCCTCTGGAATGAAAATAACCTATACGCTTGCGAATAACTCTTTGATTCTCACGCGATCTTCATTTTCCTTATCGCTCTTTGAATAGATTTCGATGAAATAGACTTCATCGTTTTCAGGAATGTAAGCATAAATAACCCGAATACCACTTTTTGCTCCCTTCCCCTTCAATGCCTTACAAGCAAACTTCTTTGCCTTGTAGACTTGAGGCGATTCAAAGCCTAAATTGTTGATAGGAAATACTCCGTGGTTATCAACTTGTAGTTTGTGATAAGCAAAAAGTTGCGCTTTGATGAAATTTTCCAAATCATCTTCAAGAGAACGATATTTCTTTAGCAATTTTTTTAAATCTTTAGAAAACCCATCTCCCTTTGTTATCTTCGCAAATTTACTCATTCTCGTTATTTCTCACGCTATATTCAGGGGTTCGATAAAAAACAGTTTCATAGTCGATAACTTCCATATCTTCTGTAACTTTCCATGGGATATCCCCGTGAGAATATTCACTAATTTGAGATGCATTTTTGTCAGATAGACGATTCAGAACTTCATCAATCAATGCGATTTCTTTCCCGGACAGACAATCAAGATTAGGCTTTCGGAGTGGTAAATATTTTTTTTGCTCTTTTTGATAATAGGCACTTTTGATTTTTTCTAGTTCCTTATCTGAAATCATTGAATTTACAATGGCTGCGAATTCAATCGGTGTAGGGCCAAAAGTGTTTTTTTTGTAAGTCGCACCAACAAGCTGTTCTTCATATTTTTCATAAAAATCAAAATCAATGAAATACAACAACTTATAGATAACAGTCTCGCCAACATTCGACTTAGCTCCGACTTTATTAAGGATATAAAGCAATACTTCCCGAAATTTTTGAGCGTTATTTGCCGGAATGCTAATACGCATTGCTTCTTTTGCTTTTTGAGTGGGGTAAATGTTATCCAATTTAACTTCATCCAAGGGGATACGACCTAAAAGTTGGTCACAACTCACTTCA
>CAYPKB010000033.1:6758-9924 GCA_964411185.1 uncultured bacterium | reverse complement strand
TATAGGTAATCTCTGCTCCCGGGAATCGCTCTGATTTGGTTTTTTCTCCCACAATCATTGGTATGGCTAACTGATTTTCTGCAAAATCTTGGTAGGTAAAAAGCATCGTTTGGGCATGTCCCATAGCCTCTTCTTTTGTCGCATGGACCGTATGTCCCTCTTGCCAAAGAAACTCTGTTGTTCGTAAAAAGAGCCGCGTCCGCATCTCCCACCGGACAACATTTGCCCATTGATTTATGAGAATGGGAAGTTCTCGGTAAGATTCTGTCCATCGGGAAAGAGCCTCTCCGATGATCATCTCAGAGGTAGGCCTTACAATCAGCGGCTCTTCTAGCTCCCCTGCTGGTACCAGTTTACCCTCTTTTTCTTCCAGACGATGGTGAGTAACTACAGCACACTCTTTAGCAAAACCTTCTACATGTTTTGCCTCTTTTTCGAAAAAACTCAGAGGGATCATCAAAGGAAAATAGACATTCTGATGTCCTAGTGCTTTAATCTTTTTGTCTAAAGCACTTTTCATCTCTTCCCAGATTCCGCATCCCCACGGTTTGATGATCATACTTCCTCTAGAAACAGAGTGTTCCGCTACATCAGAAGCAGCAATGACCTCTTGATACCATTTGGCAAAATCTTTTTCTCTTGTAGGTGTAATGGCAGTTTTTTTCATTTTTTAAGAGTATACGAAAAAAAGAAGACAAATCAAAGAAATCTTCTGGAAAATTCATCTATGAGAAGCTCTTTGATTTCTTTTCTTGCTTCTGGAAGCCTATCAAGCGCTATAGGAGTATAGCTATTTTTCCTCATCTCCTCTTTTAGATGAGGTAGTTTTAAAAGATCGAGATATTTTGGTGAAGGCGTAGATAAAGAGATAGTTCCTTGATGGAGATATCCCTCTTTGCGTTTTCTTTGCGCTGCCCCTGCTATTTTTTGCTCCTTATACAAAAGATCATATTTCGTTGGGCGCACCATGCAAAAAAATTGATCCTCTTCTTTAGAAATAGGTTGATCTTGAGGAATCATTGTCACTTGTTCCACTTGGAAAAATTTCTCGATTACCTTGCTCAAAATCGAATGTACAAAAGCATAATTTTCAATCGGACGCTGCGAAAATTCAGGGTGTGTTGATGGCAAGAGAAAAGAAAAGGCATAATCAGCCATGTGATAGACCACTCCTCCGCCTGTTGGCCTTTTTGTCATCTCTACACCCATTTTTTCTACTTCCTCACTGTCAAAAAATCGTTCTATTTTGATAAAGTGACCATAGGTGATGGAGGGTTTTTCCCATTCATAGAGATGCAAAATCGGAGATCCTTCAGGATCTAAAGAGTATAGTAAATTTTTATCTTTAGTCATGTTGGAACGAGCTGTTTGCTTACCGGAATCAATAATTTGGAGCATACTTTATTTATCTTCTTTTTATTAAAAATGATAATAGTTAAACAGAAGTTTGGTAGCAATTTATATTTTTTGTTTCTTTAATATCAAAAATTTAAAAAATTGAAAAAATAGAAAAAAAATTCTAAAATTAGATATAGAACCCAGATTAAAGGGGCGGGGAAATGTTTGATAAATTTACCAATAGAGCAAAACAAGTTATTAAATTAGCCAAAAAAGAAGCACAGAGGCTCAACCATAATTACCTTGGCACAGAGCATGTTCTTCTTGGCCTTATGAAATTAGGACAAGGGATTGCAGTCAATGTGCTGAGAAGCCTTAACCTGGATTACGAAATCATTCGAAATGAAGTGGAGCGTATTGTAGGTTTCGGCCCTGAAATACAAGTATATGGTGATCCTGCCCTAACCGGTAAAGTGAAAAAGGTTTTTGAGTTTGCCAATGAAGAGGCAAGCAATCTTAACCACAATTATGTAGGCACAGAGCATCTATTATTAGCTCTTCTGAGACAGACAGATGGTGTAGCAGCTCAAGTATTAGAAAATCTAAATGTTGATCTGAAAGAGATTAGAAAAGAGATCCTAAAAGAGCTAGAAACTTTTAATCTTCAATTACCGCCCATGGGAAGCACACCCTCTCCAAGCAGTCCTATGAACTCCTCACAGAAAAATCAGCAACAAGAACGTTTCCCTCAAACAGAGAAGACACCTGCCCTTCGAGCCTATGGCCACGATCTGACAGAGCTCTGCAGAGAGGGAAAAATGGACCCTGTCATCGGAAGATCGGATGAGATCGAAAGGCTCATTCTGATTCTTTGTAGAAGAAGAAAAAATAACCCTGTTCTCATTGGCGAAGCAGGAGTGGGAAAAACGGCCATTGTAGAAGGTCTGGCTCAAGCTATTGTAAGCGGCAATGTACCTGACTCTCTCAGAAAAAAACGTCTTATAGCTTTGGACCTTACTCTAATGATTGCAGGAACCAAATACCGAGGACAATTCGAAGAGCGAATTAAAGCCGTTATGGATGAAGTGAAAAAACATGGAAATATCCTTCTTTTCATAGACGAGTTGCACACTATCGTGGGAGCTGGTGCGGCTGAAGGTGCTATTGACGCTTCTAACATTTTGAAACCCTCTCTTTCCAGAGGAGAAATTCAATGTATTGGTGCCACTACCATCGATGAATATAGAAAACATATTGAAAAAGATGCAGCGCTGGAAAGACGATTCCAAAAAGTGGTGGTCTCTCCTCCTACCGTTGACGAGAGCATCGCAATTTTAGGTGGATTGAAGCCAAAATATGAAGAACATCATAAATGTATCTACACAGATAACGCCATTCAAGAGGCAGTCCGTCTATCGGAACGATATATATCGGGTAGGTTCTTACCTGATTCCGCAATTGACGTACTAGATGAAGCGGGAGCGCAAGCAAGAGTGCATACGATGCACCAGCCCGATCAAATGGTCTCTTTAGAAAAAGAGATTGAGGAAGCAAGAATCGCTAAAGAACAGGCCATTGGTAACCAAGAGTTTGAAAAAGCTGCCAAACTCCGAGACACGGAAAAAAAGCTAAGAGAAAAAATGCAGCAAGTTCGTTCGGAATGGGAAAATAAAAAGGATGAACATAAGGCTATCGTTGATGAAGATGAGATTGCTGAAATTGTATCTAAACAGACAGGAATACCTATTACAAGGCTCACAGAAGGAGAGACGGAGAAGATCCTCCGTTTAGAAGAGACATTGATGGATACCATCATTGGCCAAAATGA
>CAYPKB010000033.1:4673-6748 GCA_964411185.1 uncultured bacterium | reverse complement strand
AAAGCTATACGAAGGTCAAGAGCTGATATCAAGGATCCTAAAAGACCCATCGGAGCCTTTCTCTTCCTTGGACCTACCGGTGTAGGGAAAACCCTACTCGCCCGATTGCTCGCATCCAACCTTTTCGGAGGAGAAGATGCGCTCATCCAAATGGATATGTCTGAATATATGGAGAAATTTGCCATCAGTAGACTGACTGGCTCTCCTCCAGGATATGTTGGATATGAAGAGGGCGGACAGCTAACAGAGCAGGTTCGTAGAAGACCCTATTCTGTGGTTCTTTTCGATGAGATTGAAAAAGCACATCCTGATGTGATGAACCTTCTCCTTCAAATTTTGGAAGAGGGACGTCTTACCGACTCTTTGGGAAGAAAAGTAGATTTTAGAAATACCATTATCATCATGACCTCTAACTTGGGTGCTGACCTCATTAGGAAAAGCACAGAAGTTGGATTTGGTGCTAAAGAAGCAGCAACCGATTATAAGACTATGCAAGAGAAGATCGGCGGAGCTGTAAAAAAACATTTCAAACCGGAATTTTTGAACCGTATAGATGGCTTGGTCATCTTCCGCACACTCGACCGTGAAGCATTGAAAAATATCATTGAGTTGGAATTCAACAAATTGAAACAACGCTTAGATAGGAAAAACATAGATCTCGTTCTAGAAGAGAAGGCAAAAGAGTTTCTTGTAGACAAAGGGTATCAACCTGAAATGGGAGCAAGGCCTTTGCGAAGAGTGGTGGAACAATATATCGAAGATCCATTGGCCGAGAAACTGATCAGAGAACCGCAAGGGGACAAGCAGATCACTGTGACTCTAAAAGATGATAAAATTGTCTTTGAAGAACAAGAGATCAAGAAAAATAGCGAGCTCGCCAAACTTTAATTGGCGAGTTTTTCTTCCCATTCTTTTACAAAATCAAGAAGAGCCTCTTTCGTAGGATGGCTACGTAGGAAACTTCTTGCCTTTTCCGAACTTGCAATATGAGCTATTTTTGCAAGAAGTTGCAGATGTCTTTTATCTTCACAGGAAAAAAGGAAAAAGAGAATATCTACCGGCCTTCCGTCTAGCGCTCCATACTCAATTGGTTTTTGTAGAAAGACCATAGAGACTACATCGAAGGGTTCCTTAAGCAAAAAATCTCTTGTATGCGGAATGCCTATTCCATGATTCAAAGAGGTCGGCATCATTCTTTCCCGATCTAACAACATCTCTGTAATGATCTCTTCATCTAAGGCCAGATGTTTTGCTATCTCTTTTGTAGCTGAGCGTATTACTTCTTCTTTGCTAGATGCTTCGAGATTATGTAAGACAATACCTCTATGAATAGCACGGAAGAGACAATATTTTTGCATGCCTACATTTTGGATGGCATGCTCCACTTTCTCATCCTGCAGAGAGAGTTTGTCAAAGAGTTTTTCACCCTGTTCATTTTGTCTCATCATCCAACTCTCTATCTCATCGCGGTTGAATCGATATTGACCATTCATCTTATATGATGGAATTCTATTTTGATCAGACCATTGTTTGATCTTTGTTTCAGAAACATTTAATAAATCAGCGACATCTTTAATTTGTAAATCCATATGCAAACCCTATTCAAAATTAAACTTACTCCACCTATAGAAAAAGAGACAAGAAAAAATCTAATAATGAGAAAGAAGGGAAAGAGCTTCTTCTGGGCTTTGCGCAGAGAGCAAGCTTCTTCTAAGGGGCTCATCTTTGATAGCTACAGTCAGTTTGGAGAGAATTTGTAGATATTCTGTCTGTTTGTTGGAAGGTCCTGCAATCATAAAGATAATGCGGACAGGAGAACCATCAATCGCATCCCATTCTAATCCTTTACTCTTTTGGATTCCTACGCAAATAGAAAAATCATCTATATTTTGCAGTTTCGCATGAGGAATGGCAACTCCCAGCCCAATCCCTGTAGAGACTAAATCTTCTCGATGTTTTATCGCGTGATGAAAAGCATCTCGGTCTTCAATAAAGGAAAATTGATGCATCTTTGTCACCAAAGTGCTTAAGGCATCATCTCTTTTTGATGCCTCTAAAAAACAGACAAGATCTTT
>CAYPKB010000033.1:2083-4663 GCA_964411185.1 uncultured bacterium | reverse complement strand
TCAGATATCTTTCTCACGGTGAACCTATTGCTTGTGTGGAGTAATTTACTTTTAATGCGTGCCAGTATGGCCAAAACCCTGCTCTCCTCTTGCAGTAAGGGTAAGAGAATCTTTCTCAAGAAACTCAGCTTGTACTACAGGTGCTACCACGAGTTGGGCAATTCGCATATCAGGCTCTACCACGAAGGGAGATCTACTATGGTTAATCAAGATAACACCTATCTCACCACGATAATCCGCATCGATTGTGCCCGGAGTGTTTAGAACGGTAACGCTATGTTTGAGAGCCAGTCCGCTTCTCGGTCTGATTTGTATCTCATACCCTTGAGGAATTTCTACAAAAATTCCTGTAGGGATGAGTTTTGACTCTCCCGGGGCAAGAACCATTTCTTCGCTGATATCAGCACGTATATCTGCACCTGAGGCACCTTCTGAAGCATAGAGGGGAAGTTTTTTTGATTTGATAGGCAAAGGTATTGTTTTCATGATGGTACTACTTCTTTTTTCGCATATCCAAGCAGTTGTTGTAATCGTTTGGAGGCTTCTTCTGATCTCTTTTTTCCCACCTGTGTAGAAAGAAAATCTAGAAAAGCAGAAACCTTTTCTTTCAACTGACTCCTATTAACGATACAGTCTATCATTCCTTTTTCCAATAAAAATTCTGCTTTTTGCGCTGTGGGAGGTAATTTATGCCCAATCGTTTGCTCCACCACCCTAGGTCCTGCAAAAGCAATCAATGCATTAGGCTCTGCCATGATAATATCTCCAAGCGATGCAAAGGAGGCTGTTACCCCACCGGTGGTTGGATTGGTCAAAAGGGTGATATAAGGAATCTGTTCTTCACTTAACAACCGTAAGGCAGAAGAGGTTTTAGCCATTTGCATAAGCGATAAGGTAGACTCTTGCATTCTAGCACCTCCTGAGGAGGTAACTATAAGAAGTGGCAGTTTATGCTTTGCAGCATGCTCAATAAGACGAGTCAATCTCTCTCCTACTACAGAGCCCATCGACCCACCCATAAAAGAAAAATCCATGATTCCTAAAGCAATCTTTCTTCCCTCTATCTCTGCAACTCCTACTGAGACAGCTTCAGACCTTCCGCTTTTTGCTTTTGCTTTTTCCAATCTATCTTTGTAGGGCTCTTGGTCTTTGAAGCGAAGAGGGTCTGTCGGTTGGATATGTGTGAATAATTCTTGATAACTTCCTTTGTCAGTCAAAAGATCGATACGATCTTGTAAAGGCATACGATAATGAAATTGGCATTTCGGACAGAGGTATAGATTTTCTTGCAGCTCTTTGGCATGAATCATTTCATGACATCCGCTGCATTTGACCCATCCAGTGAATCCATCAGGTTTGGAGTCCTGTACTTTGATGCGTGGCTTTTTCCAGGAAAATAGTCCCATACTTTTCAAAAACCTTTTTTACTTCAGGTATACAATGAAACTATTGTACTCGAAATGAGAAAAAGTCGCAAAAAGAGATAAAAGGAATAAAAATTTTAGTTTGTAGCCTTTTGGTATCTATCTCCAATCTTCTTCCAATCCAAGACATCCCAAATAGCCTTAAGATAATCAGGTCTGGCGTTCTTGTACTGAAGATAGTAGGCATGTTCCCATACATCTACCCCCATCAAAGGGATAAGCCCTTTGGTGCTCAAAGGATCTTGATTTTGGCAGGTAGCAATTTCTACTCTTTTTTTATTTTTACTATAGCCAAGCCATCCCCATCCGGATCCTTGCACCCCGGCTGTTTCAGATTCAAATTTTTCTTTAAAACTATCAAAGGAACCAAATTGTTTTTTGATCTCTTCTGCAAGATCCCCTTTGGGCGCTTTTTCGGCTTGATCCACAGGAGAAAGAATGGACCAGAAAATGGAATGGTTGATATGTCCTCCGCCGTTGAATTTCACAGCAGATTGTAAGGCAATCATTTTAGCTACATCTTTTTTAGATTCCGCTTCATGGTATGCCTCTAAAGCATTATTCAATTTTGTCACATATCCTTTGTGATGTTTGGAGTAATGCAGTTCCATAATCTCTGCAGAGATGACAGGCTCCAATGCATTGAAATCATAGGGTAGATCGGGAAGCTCGTAATTGAATTTCTGTGCAGCCATCTTGTTTCTCCTTTTTTTCTGCTTATATCACGAGAAAGTATGCAGTTGCACGATTTTTTTCGAAAGAGTTCTGATTGTCTTTACTTAAGATGACAAACCTCTATAGCTTCATTAACCCAAGAGACGCCTTGCAGTTTGAGATCCTTTTCCAGATGTTTCACCGAAGAGGTAGATTTTTTGGGGCAGACAATTTTGGTAAATCCCATCTGCATAGCCTCTTTGATTCTAGATTCAAGAGAGGGAATAGAACGAACCTCTCCTGCCAGTCCAACCTCTCCTAAAATAATCGTTTGAGGATCTAAAGCTTTGGAAGAAAAAGAGGAGGCAATCGCAAGTAGAATTCCTAGATCGATTGCGGGTTCTGTTACCTTTATTCCTCCTGTCAAAGAGACAAAGACATCACATGAGTGTAAGGAATAGCCTACTTTTTTTTCTAATACAGCAAGTAAGAGTGCGAGCCG
>CAYPKB010000033.1:1668-2073 GCA_964411185.1 uncultured bacterium | reverse complement strand
CTATACCTGCCGCTTTGCGCATTGGAGATGGATAGTAGGAAGGAGTGACTAAGGCCTGTACTTCCAAAAGAAAAGATCTACCGCTTACCACAGTGGCTACCGCTGCGCAACCGGGAGAATTCCCTGCCCTTTCTGCTAAGAAAAAAGAAGAGGGATTTTGCACCTCTTTGAGTCCTTTTTCTTGCATATCGAAAAGGGCTAATTCGTTAGTGGGTCCGAAGCGATTTTTTATACCTCTCAGCATTCTAAACCCATGTTCTTTATCTCCCTCAAACTCCAACACTACATCTACAATATGCTCTACCACTTTTGGTCCTGCAATTTCTCCTGTTTTGGTAACATGACTCACTAAGAATAGGGTGATCCCTTTTTCTTTTGCCATTTGTGTCAATAGGTGGGCTGCTT